>NZ_JAARMB010000025.1:0-82208 GCF_012985615.1 Pseudomonas sp. WS 5412 | reverse complement strand
CATGGCCATGAATGGCGGCGGCAACGGCACCGAAACCTTCACCTATCAGCTTAACGATCTCGACGGCGACACCAGCACCGCCAACCTGGTGTTGCAGGTGCATAACAACGACGACCCAGTGGTGCTGACTGGCCTGAACGTCAATGGTGGTGAAGTCACCGTCTACGAGAAAAACCTGCCGTTGGGTAGCGCTAACGATGGGCCTGCGCTGACCCAATCCGGCACCTTCACGGTGACGGCATTGGATGGCCTGAAAAACCTGACTGTGGGCGGGATTAGCGTCGTCACCAACGGCGTCGCCGCGACCTTCCCACAATCGGAACCTACCGGCTTTGGCAACACCCTGACCATCACTGGCTACAACGCCAGCACCGGTGTGATCAGCTACAGCTACACCCTCAACGGCACCGATAGCCACCCAACCGGCGCGGGTGCCAATAGCATTAGCGAGTCGTTCACGGTGGTTGCCACTGACACCAACAACAGCAGCGACAATGGTTTACTGGACGTCAATGTGGTCGACGATGTGCCAAAAGCCGTCGACGACAATCCCGCAGGTATCGCCTCCGAGAGCCAGCTCATCCTGAGCGGTAGCGTGCTGGGTAACGACGTACAAGGCGCCGACCGCATCGCCACCGGCCCGGTTACGCCCAACACCATCGTCGGTACCTACGGCACATTGCAGTTGTTCGCCGATGGCAGCTATGTCTACACCCTGGACAAAACTGACCCACAATTTATCGCCCTGAATGGCGGCGGCAACGGCACCGAAACCTTCACCTATCAGCTTAACGATCTCGACGGCGATACCAGCACCGCCAACCTGGTGTTGCAGGTGCATAACAACGATGACCCAGTGGTGCTGACTGGCCTGAACGTCAATGGTGGCGAAGTCACCGTCTACGAGAAAAACCTGCCGTTGGGCAGCGCTAACGATGGGCCGGCCTTGACTCAATCCGGCACCTTCACGGTGACCGCCTTGGACGGCCTGAAAGACCTGACTGTGGGCGGCATCAGCGTCGTCACCAACGGCGTCGCCGCGACCTTCCCACAATCGGAACCCACTGGCTTCGGAAACACCCTGACCATCACCGGTTACAACGCCAGCACGGGTGTGATCAGTTACAGCTACACCCTCAACGGTATCGACAGCCACCCAAACGGCGCGGGCACCAATAGCATCAGTGAGTCGTTCGCGGTGGTCGCCACCGACAGCAACAACAGCAGCGACAATGGTTTACTGGACGTCAATGTGGTCGACGACGTGCCAAAAGCCGTCGACGACAACCCCGCTGGTATTGCTTCTGAGAGCCAGCTCATTCTGAGCGGCAGCGTGCTGGGCAATGATGTACAAGGTGCTGACCGCATTGCCAGCGGCCCGGTTACGCCCAACACCATCGTCGGCACCTACGGCACTCTGCAGCTGTTCGCGGATGGCAGTTACACCTACACCCTGGACAAGACCGACCCGCAATTTGTCGCCCTGAATGGCGGTGGCAGCGGTACTGAAACCTTCACCTATCAGCTTAACGATCTCGACGGTGATACCAGCACCGCCAACCTGGTGTTGCAGGTGCATAACAACGACGATCCGGTGGTGTTGACCGGCCTGAACGTCAATGGTGGCGAAGTCACCGTCTACGAGAAAAACCTGCCGTTGGGCAGCGCTAACGATGGGCCTGCGCTGACCCAATCCGGCACTTTCACGGTGACGGCCTTGGACGGCCTGAAAAACCTGACTGTGGGCGGCATCAGCGTCGTCACCAACGGCGTCGCTGCGACCTTCCCACAATCGGAACCCAGCGGCTTCGGCAACACCCTGACCATCACCGGTTACAACGCCAGCACCGGGGTGATCAGCTACAGCTACACCCTCAACGGCACCGATAGCCACCCAACCGGCGCGGGTGCCAATAGCATTAGCGAGTCGTTCACGGTGGTTGCCACTGACACCAACAACAGCAGCGACAATGGTTCATTGGACGTCAATGTGGTCGACGACGTGCCAAAAGCCGTCGACGACAATCCCGCAGGTATCGCCTCCGAGAGCCTGCTGACCCTGAGCGGTAGCGTGCTGGGCAACGACGTACAAGGCGCCGACCGCATCGCCACCGGCCCGGTTACGCCCAACACTATCGTCGGTACCTACGGCACATTGCAGCTGTTCGCGGATGGCAGCTACACCTACACCCTGGACAAAACTGACCCGCAATTTATCGCCCTGAATGGCGGCGGCAACGGCACCGAAACCTTCACCTATCAGCTTAATGATCTCGACGGCGACACCAGCACCGCCAACCTGGTGCTACAGGTGCATAACAACAACGACCCGGTCGTGCTCACCGGCCTGGACGTCACTGGCGGCGAGTTGACCGTCTATGAGAAAAACCTGGTCGATGGTTCCAGCCCGAACATCCCGTTGTTGACCCAGACCGGTACCTTCACGGTGACCGCCTTGGACGGCCTGAAGAACCTGACTGTGGGCGGCATCAGCGTCGTCACTAACGGCGTCGCCGCGACCTTCCCACAATCGGAACCTACCGGCTTCGGCAACACCCTGACCATCACTGGCTACAACGCCAGCACCGGGGTGGTCAGCTACCGCTACACCTTGCTCGACAATGAAGCGCACCCCAATGCCAGCGGTGACAACAGTCTGTCGGAGCAGATCACGGTCACGGCCAGCGATAACGACACCAATACTGCGACGGGTACGATCGACATCAACATCATTGATGACC
Source organism: Pseudomonas sp. WS 5412 (assembly GCF_012985615.1). Taxonomy (NCBI): domain Bacteria; kingdom Pseudomonadati; phylum Pseudomonadota; class Gammaproteobacteria; order Pseudomonadales; family Pseudomonadaceae; genus Pseudomonas; species Pseudomonas sp. WS 5412. The sequence goes on along the minus strand of NZ_JAARMB010000025.1, from coordinate 79,467 downwards.
TGCCCACTGCCAACCCCGACGCGCGTTCGGTGATAGAAGGCGGTGTGGTCAGCGCCAATGTGTTGGGCAATGATGTCGGCGGCGCCGATAGCCCCACATTGGCTGGCGCGGTAGTCGGGGTGCGGGCTGGCAGCAACATCGGCACCCCGGCCTCTGGCGGCCTGGGCGCTAACATCAACGGCACCTATGGTTACCTGACTCTGGATGCCAACGGCAACGCCGTGTACCACAGCAACCCCAACGCGGTGAGCCCTCCGGGGGCGGTGGACACCTTCGTCTATACCGTGCGGGATGCCGACGGTGACCTAAGCACCACCACCCTGACGATTACAGTGACCGACAGCGGCCTCAAGGCGGTGGTTGACGGCGACGTCACGGTCTACGAGAAAGCCCTGGACCTGAACCTCGACGGCCAGGACCTGGCGCCTGGCACCGTGGTCGGCAGCGACCCGACGGCCACCACGGAAACCGCCAGCGGCAACCTCGCAGATTCGGTAACCGGCGGCAGTGGTCCGCTGAGTTTCAGCCTGGTCGGCAGCGCTACCGGCACTTATGGGCAGATCCTGCTCAACCCCAACGGCACCTACACCTACACCCTGACCTCGGCACCCAAGACCTTGCCCAACAGCAACGACGGGCCGAATGTATTGACCGAGACTTTCACTTATAAGGCCACCGACCAATTGGGCAACACCACCACCAGCAGCATTGTGGTGAGCATTGTCGATGATGTGCCCAAAGTGGTGTCCAGCGCGCGTGAAGTCACGGCGACGGAGGTGGACTCCAACCTGCTGCTGATCATTGATATTTCCGGCAGCATGAACGACGCCTCGGGGGCCGGCGGCACGCGGCTTGACCTGGCCAAGGCGTCCATCACCGAGTTGCTTAACCGCTACGATGAGATGGGCGATGTGAAGGTGCAGATCGTGACCTTCAACGACAGCTCCCAGCAATTGAGCAGCCAATGGGTCAGCGTCGCCACGGCCAAGACCCTGGTCAACAACCTCACGGCGTTCAACGGCACCAACTACGACTCGGCCCTCGGCACCGCGCAGACCGCCTATGGCACTGCCGGCAAGCTGGAAGGTGCGCAGAACGTGGCGTACTTCTTCTCGGACGGTAACCCCACCACGTCCAACACCAATAATCCGAACAACCCCGGCAACGTGGTCAACCCGGAATACGGCGACGGGATCGACGCCACTGAAGAGGGCGTATGGCGAGCCTTCCTCGATGCCAACGGCATCAAGGCCTATGCCATAGGCCTGGGGGCGGGGGTCAACAGTATTTACCTGGACCCGGTGGCCTACGACGGCAGCACCCACACCAACACCAACGCGGTGGTGGTGGCCAACCTGGCGGGCCTGGATGCGGTGCTGGCCGGCACGGTACAGGGCGCGCCGGTCACCGGCAGCCTGCTGACGGACGGCTCGTTCGGCGCTGACGGTGGCTTCGTCAAAGCCCTCACGGTGGATGGCATCACCTACACCTACAACCCGGCGGCGGGGGGCTCGATGAGTGCCAACCTGCCAGGCGGCCACGGTACGTTCGACACCGTCAGCAACAGTGTCACCATCACCACCAACCAGGGCGGCACGCTGGTGGTGGACATGGACAACGGCGAGTTCCGCTACACGCCGCCGAAGCTGACCGACTCGCTGGTCACCGAAACCTTTGGCGTGACCGTCAGCGACAACGACGGCGATCTCGCGACGTCCAGCCTGGTAGTCAAGGTCAACCCGAACGTGGCGCCGGTGGCGGGTGATGACCATGTGATCACCAATATCCTGTTGAGCAATATTGTGGTGCCTGCCGAGTTGCTGCTGGCCAATGACAGCGATGCCAACCATGACAACCTGACGGCTATCCCCACCAGTTTTCCAACCGGCTGGGTGGCCAAAGGCGCGGCCTTTACCGGGACGGGGACCAGAACGCTCACCGGTACAACTGTGGGGGATGTACGTACCTCGTTTGCCGGTGATGCGGCGAACCTCACTGCAGCACTTTTGATCACCGGCAGTCTCGGCAATGTCGGTGGCGCTACGGCCGACGATCGTTTAACGGTCACGCTCAAGGCGGGTGAGACCCTCAGCCTGGATCACAACCGGCCGGTCGGTAACATCGTCATGGCCTATTCGATCAACGGTGGCAGCGAGCTCCCTCTTGCGGATGGCACGACGCTGACTGCGTTAGCGGACGGTAGCTATCAGATTCACATTACCAACACCTCCAATCCAACAGGCGGCAACCCCAATGGCACAGAAAGCTACCAGTTGGACATGAAGATCAACTACGCCGGCGCCCAGGACTACACACCGCAGTACCACGGCAACTACTCGGTCAGCGATAACCACGGCGGCAGCGACAGCGCCGCGGTAGACATCAGCTACCAGGCCGGTACGACCCTCACCGGTACCAACGGTGATGACATCATCATGGCCGGGCCCGGCAACAACACCCTCAATGGCGGCGATGGCAACGACGTGCTCACCGCCGGCACCGGCAACAACCAGATGCACGGCGGCAATGGCAATGACCTGCTGTTCAGCGGCATCGGCAATGACCTGCTCGATGGCGGGGCGGGCCTCGACACCGTCAGCTATGCCCATGCCACGGCAGGCGTGACCGTCAACCTTGGCCTGGCGACGGGGCAAATCACTGGCGGCGCCGGAACCGATACATTGATGGCCCTGGAGAACCTGGTGGGCTCCAACTTCAATGACTTCCTCACGGGCAACGGCAACAACAACCTGATCTCCGGCGGGCTGGGCAATGACACTCTCAAGGGCGAGGGGGGCGATGACATCCTGATCGGCGGCCCGGGTAACAACACCCTGACCGGTGGCCCTGGCGCCGATACCTTCCAGTACCTGACCGGCGGTAGCGGGCACGATGTCATCACCGACTTTGCGGTGGGCACCGACAAGCTCGACCTGTCGCAACTGCTGCAAGGCGAGAATGCGACGACGGCGTCCCTGGATGACTACCTGCACTTCAAGGTGGTGGGCGGTACGACCACCATCGACATCAGCGCCGTTGCAGGTGCCACGCCGAACCAGACCATCGACCTGGCCGGGGTCAACCTGGCGACCCAATACGGCGTCACGCCGGGCGCGGGCGGGTTGATTGCGGGCGGGGCGGATACGGCGACGATCATCAATGGGATGTTGAATGACCATTCGTTGAAGGTGGATAGCGTGTAATCCCCTGTGGCGAGGGAGCTTGCTCCCGTTGGACTGCGTAGCAGTCCCATTCAGGGCCGCTTCGCGCCCCGACGGGAGCAAGCTCCCTCGCCACGTCTCTCGCCACAGACAGGTACTGGCCTGTGGCTTTAGCTCATTGAGTTATAAGCACCATACTTTGCGTGATATGGCCCGCCAGCGTTTGCCGGTATGATAGGCGCCCCCGCAGTCTGGATTGCGAATACGCCATGACCCTGCAATACCCAACCATCGCCGATTGCGTCGGCAACACACCTTTGGTCCGCTTGCAGCGCATGGCGGGTAACACCAGCAATACCTTGCTGCTCAAGCTCGAGGGGAATAACCCGGCGGGCTCGGTCAAGGACCGTCCGGCGCTGTCGATGATCGCCCGTGCCGAGCAGCGCGGGCAGATCAAGCCCGGCGACACCCTGATCGAAGCCACCTCCGGTAATACCGGGATTGCCCTGGCCATGGCCGCAGCGATCAAGGGCTACAAAATGATCCTGATCATGCCCGACAACGGCAGCGCCGAGCGCAAGGCCGCGATGACCGCCTATGGCGCCGAGCTGGTCCTGGTGACCCAGGAAGAGGGCATGGAAGGCGCGCGTGATCTCGCCGAGCGCATGGCCGCCGAAGGCCGTGGCCAGGTGTTGGACCAGTTCGCCAACGGTGACAACCCCGAGGCGCACTACACCAGCACCGGCCCGGAGATCTGGCGCCAGACCCAGGGCACCATCACCCATTTCGTCAGCTCCATGGGCACCACCGGCACCATCATGGGTAACTCGCGCTACCTCAAGGAGCAGAACCCGGCGATCCAGATCGTTGGCCTGCAACCGATGGAAGGCGCGGCGATCCCGGGGATCCGCCGTTGGCCCGAAGAGTACCTGCCCAAGATCTACAACGCTGCCCGCGTCGATCGCATCATCGACATGGCCCAGCGTGAAGCCGAAGACACCACCCGTCGCCTGGCCCGTGAAGAAGGCATCTTCTGCGGCGTGTCCTCCGGCGGTGCGGTGGCGGGGATGTTGCGTTTGTCTGCAGAACTGGAAAACGCGGTGATCGTCGCGATCATCTGTGACCGAGGCGACCGCTACCTGTCGACCGGCATTTTCGACGCGCCCAACTGATGGCCAAGCAAGAGCGAGGCCTGCGCTTCCAGCCCACGGGTGGCAGCCGGGCGCCCCAAGTACCGGTCGGCAAAAAGCAGCGCCTGACCATTGAGCGCCTGGCCAATGATGGCCGGGGGATCGTGTTTTTCGAAGGCCGCACCTGGTTTGTGGTGGGTGCCCTGGCCGGCGAGGAAGTCGAGGCGCGGGTGCTGGGCGCCCATGGCAAAGTGGTCGAGGCCCGCACCGAGCGGGTGTTCAAGGCCAGTGAACTGCGGCGCCCGGCGCCGTGCGTCCATGCCGGTCGTTGCGGCGGTTGCAGCCTGCAACATTTGCCCCATGGCGAACAGCTTGCCCTGAAACAGCGCATGCTCGCCGAGCAATTGTCCCGTGTCGCCGGGGTCGAGCCCCAGGAGTGGGCCGCGCCGTTGAGCGGGCCCGAGTTCGGCTATCGCCGCCGCGCCCGTGTCGCGGTGCGCTGGGACGCCAAGGCCAAGCGCCTGGACGTGGGTTTTCGCGCCGTGGCCAGCCAGGACATCGTGGCCATCGACGATTGCCCGGTGCTGGTACAGGCCTTGCAACCGATCATGCAGCGTCTGCCCAATATGTTGCGGCGCCTGAGCAAACCTCAGGCCCTGGGGCATGTCGAGTTGTTCAGCGGCTCGTCGATTGCCGTGTTGCTGCGGCATATGGCGCCGCTGTCCGACGCTGACCTGCTGGTGCTGCAGGAATTTTGCGCGTTCCATGATGCCCAGTTGTGGCTGCATGGAGAGGGCGAGCCGCAGCCGTTCGCGGCCGGGCAGGCCCTGGGCTATCGTCTGGAGCAGTGGGACCTGGAGCTGGCGTACCGGCCGGGGGATTTTGTCCAGGTCAACGCCGGGGTCAACGAAGCGATGGTGGCCCAGGCGCTGGACTGGCTGGCACCGCGCTCCGACGAACGGGTGCTGGACCTGTTTTGTGGCCTGGGCAACTTTGCCTTGCCCCTGGCCCGCCAGGTGCGTGAAGTGGTGGCGGTAGAGGGCGTGCAGGCCATGGTGGACCGCGCGGCCCTCAACGCAGGCAGCAATAATTTGCATAATGTGCAGTTTTTTCAGGCCGATTTGTCCCAGCCTTTGAGTGACGCGCAATGGGCCAAAGCAGGCTTTTGTGCGGTACTCTTGGACCCACCCCGTGATGGTGCCCTGGAGGTTGTGCGCAAGCTCGCCACTCTGGGGGCTGATCGCCTGGTGTATGTGTCCTGCAATCCAGCCACGCTGGCGCGGGACACTGTCGAGTTGGTCAAGCAAGGCTACCGGCTAAAACGTGCCGGGATCCTCGATATGTTTCCGCAAACCGCGCATGTCGAGGCGATGGCGTTATTTGAAGCGAGCTAGGATGCTCGCTTAGTCCGACTGGCCTGCGTTCTCCTGGGCCTGTGACCTGCCAGGGAGTTCGCGTTACAAGGGTCAGCGATTTTGACGCGCTACAGGCGCGTCGTAGGGAAGGTAAGCAAGATGGTACAGGTGAGAGCACACCAGCCGATCAACACCGACGGCAGTATCAATCTCGAGGCATGGCTGGATCATGCCGTCAGTGTCGATCCGGCACTGGACCGTGAAGCCTTGAAAGCCGCCTGCGAGTTCGCTCGCGAGGCCGAACAGCAAGACAATGCGGCCAAGAATCTGTGGGCCGAAGGAACCTCCAGTTTCCGTACCGGGCTTGAAATCGCCGAGATCCTCGCCGACCTCAAGCTGGATCAGGACTCGCTGATCGCCGCGGTGCTCTATCGCGGCGTACGCGAAGGGCATATTGCGTTGCCCTTGGTCAGCCAGCGTTTCGGCGCGGTGGTGGCCAAGCTGATCGACGGCGTGCTGCGCATGGCTGCGATCAGCGCCAGCCTCAGCCCGCGCCAGTCGATGGTGCTGGGCACCCAGGGGCAGGTGGAAAACCTGCGCAAGATGCTGGTGGCGATGGTCGACGACGTACGCGTGGCGCTGATCAAGCTGGCCGAACGTACCTGCGCGATCCGTGCGGTGAAAACCGCCGATGACGAAAAGCGCAACCGTGTCGCCCGCGAGGTCTTCGATATCTACGCGCCCCTGGCCCACCGCCTGGGGATCGGCCATATCAAGTGGGAGCTGGAGGACCTGTCCTTCCGCTACCTCGAACCCGATCAATACAAACAGATCGCCACCCTGCTGCATGAGCGGCGGCTGGACCGTGAGCGCTTTATCAGCGATGTGATGGGCCAGTTGCGCTCGGAGTTGCAGGCGACCGGCGTCGAAGCCGATATCAGCGGGCGCGCCAAACACATCTATTCGATCTGGCGCAAAATGCAGCGCAAGGGCCTGGCCTTCAGCCAGATCTACGACGTGCGCGCCGTACGCGTGCTGGTGCCGGAGATGCGCGATTGCTACACCGCGCTGGGCATCGTCCACACCCTGTGGCGGCATATTCCCAAGGAATTCGACGACTACATCGCCAACCCCAAGGAAAACGGCTACCGCTCGCTGCACACGGCGGTGATCGGCCCCGAGGGCAAGGTGCTGGAAGTGCAGATCCGCACCCACGCCATGCACGAAGAAGCCGAGCTGGGGGTTTGCGCGCACTGGCGCTACAAGGGTACCGACGTCAAGGCGGGCTCCAACCAGTACGAAGAGAAAATCTCCTGGCTGCGCCAAGTGCTGGAGTGGCACGAAGAACTCGGCGATATCGGCGGCCTGGCCGAACAGTTGCGGGTGGATATCGAGCCAGACCGGGTCTATATCTTCACCCCCGACGGCCACGCCATCGACCTGCCCAAGGGCGCGACACCGCTGGACTTCGCCTACCGGGTGCACACCGAGATCGGCCACAACTGCCGTGGCGCCAAGATCAACGGGCGTATCGTGCCGCTCAACTACAGCCTGCAGACTGGTGAACAGGTCGAGATCATCACCAGCAAGCACGGCACCCCGAGCCGCGACTGGCTGAACCCGAACCTGGGCTACATCACCACGTCGCGGGCGCGGGCGAAGATTGTCCACTGGTTCAAGCTGCAGGCGCGGGACCAGAACGTCGCCGCCGGCAAGACCCTGCTCGAGCGCGAGCTGGGGCGCCTGGGCCTGCCCCAGGTGGATTTCGACAAGTTGGCCGAAAAAGCCAACATGAAGATTGCCGAAGACATGTTCGCCGCCCTCGGCGCCGGCGACCTGCGCCTGGCGCAACTGGTCAACCTGGCCCAGCAGTTGGTGGAGCCGGAGCGCGGCAGCGAACAACTGGAGCTGATTCCCCGCAAGGCCACCGGCTACAAGCCGGGCAAGCGCGGCGATATCCAGATCCAGGGCGTGGGCAACCTGATGACCCAGATGGCCGGCTGCTGCCAGCCGTTGCCGGGCGACGCGATCGTCGGCTACATCACCCAGGGCCGTGGGGTGAGCATTCACCGCCAGGATTGTGCCTCGGTGTTGCAACTGGGCGGGCGCGAGCCGGAGCGGATCATCCAGGTCAGCTGGGGCCCGGTGCCGGTGCTCACCTACCCGGTGGACATCATCATCCGCGCCTACGACCGTTCGGGGTTGCTGCGTGACGTCTCGCAAGTGCTGCTCAACGAGCGGATCAACGTACTGGCGGTCAACACCCGCTCGAACAAGGAGGACAACACCGCGTTGATGTCCCTGACCATCGAGATTCCGGGTCTGGACGCGTTGGGGCGGCTGCTGGGGCGTATCTCCCAACTGCCGAACATCATCGAGACCCGGCGTAACCGCACGCCATGAATCACTGGATGAGCGCGGTTTAAAATGTGGGAGCGGGCTTGTGTGGGAGCTGGCTTGCCTGCGATACAGGCGCCTCGGTCTACCCGATACCGAGGTGCCTGCATCGCGGGCAAGCCCGGCGCCCACATTTGCTCGGTGGTTTTCCCACTTGATCGGATAGAGAACGATGTATTCACTTGAAGACCTGCTACACCTGATGAACCGTCTGCGCGACCCGCAATACGGTTGCCCGTGGGACATCAGGCAAACCTACGCCAGTATCGTGCCTCACACCCTGGAAGAAGCCTACGAAGTCGCCGACGCCATCGAGCGTGGGGATTTTGAGCATCTGCAAGGCGAGCTGGGCGACCTGTTGTTCCAGGTGGTGTATTACAGCCAACTGGCCCGGGAAGAAGGGCGCTTCGAGTTCGCCGGCGTGGTCGACAGCATCACCCGCAAGCTGATTCGCCGGCATCCCCATGTGTTCCCCACCGGCGACCTGTATGCGCCGCTGGATATCCCTCAGTTAAGCGAAGAGCAGGTCAAGGCGCGCTGGGAGCAAATCAAGGCCGAGGAGCGCGCAGAAAAATCCGACGCTCCACAGCAACTGTCCCTGCTCGATGATGTACCCCACGCCTTGCCGTCTCTGTCCCGCGCCGCCAAATTGCAAAAGCGCGCGAGCCAGGTCGGCTTCGACTGGCCAGCGGCGCTGCCGGTGGTGGATAACGTGCGTGAAGAGCTCGATGAAGTGCTCGAAGCCATGGCCGACAACGACCCGGCAGCGATTGCCGATGAAGTCGGTGACCTGCTGTTTGCAGCGGTCAACCTGGCCCGGCACCTCAAGGTGGACCCGGAAACCGCCCTGCGCGGTGCCAATGCCAAATTCGAAAGGCGATTCCGATTTATCGAACAGGCATTGCGCGACACCCACCGTCCCATGGAAGATTGCACCCTCGAAGAGTTGGACGCCCTATGGGGCGAAGCCAAACGCCAGGAAAAGAATGTGTCCAACTGCGGTTGAGCAGTTGCCTAAGTGAGTAAGCACCATGAGCATTTCCCTTCGCGACCAGTTGCTCAAAGCAGGCCTGGTCAATCAGAAGCAGGCCAAGCAGGTCGGCAAAGACAAGCAGAAGCAGCAGCGCCTGGTTCACAAAGGCCAGGCCCAGGCCGATGACACCCAGCAGCGCCTGGCCCTGGAAGCGCAGGCCGAGAAGGTCAAGCGCGACCAGGAGCTCAACCGCCAGCAGCAGGAAAAGGTCGAGGCCAAGGCCCGTGCCGCGCAGGTCAAGCAATTGATCGAGACCTCGCGCCTGCCCAAGTTGACCACCGAGGACTACTACAACTTCGTGGACGACAAGAAGGTCAAGCGCCTGTCGGTCAACACCTTGATGCGCAACAAGCTGAGCAACGGCTCGTTGGCGATTGTCCATCACGGTGGCGGTTACGAAGTGATTCCACGGGAGGCCGCGCTGAAAATCCAGGAGCGCGCACCTGAGCGTATTGTCCAGATGAACATCCTCACCGAGACCCAGGTGCCGGATGAGGATGATCCGTACGCCGCCTATCAGATCCCTGACGACCTGATGTGGTAAGGCGTTAAAAACAACAAACCCCGCTCAAAAGGCGGGGTTTGTGTTTATAGGCACTGCGGCTGCGTGGGCCGGGTGGCTATGGGATTTCAGCGCTTCAGGCGCTTGATGCCTGGCGTCTCATTTCGAGGGTTTCGAGCTCGTTTTTATAGTTATGGGCGTCGCACTCGTTGTGAAACATACCGACCAGCAGGTCTTGTTGATGCACATCCCAGATATGAATCCCGTGGGCCAGGGCCTCGTGGGACATATGGGCATCGTCGCGTTCCGTTACTTTTACTGTCATCTGCTTGCTCCAGTCTCTGGTTGATCTGCGGCAAGGCGTCGCAGGCCTTTGTTATATATTTTGTTAGCTTGCTAAGTAAACTGACTTTGCACGCAACAATTCATTGCAGCAAACGCAACAATGCTCCAGGCCACGTAAACCGCGACATTGCGTCGCAGGGCCTGGGGTTTTATGACAAAAGCTTCATGTTCGAGTCAGGCTTTGGCCGGGTGCCAGGCCTTCCACCGCTATCCCAGGCGAGCCAGCTCCCACCTTGGAATGCACCACCTGTGGGAGCTGGCTTGCCTGCGATAACGCCAGTCGCCTCACTCCAAACGCCAGGCGAAAAAAAGCCCCGCATTTAGCGAGGCTCTTTTAAACACTCAACGATCAGCTGCCTTTCACAGCCTTGCCGTTGACCGTGCCGTCCAACAGCATGATGTTGTATTCCTTGCCGTCGGTTTCGACTTGTTGCAGGCGAACCAGCAGGTAATCCCAATCCATGGCAAACCACATCACAGTAATGCGCTTGCTTTGCGTCGGGTCGCGCACGCGCTCAACCTTGATGGCGTCGATCTTGCCGGCCTTGGTCTCGACTTTCTCGGCACCCAGCACGCGGAAGTCATAGGTGTCGACTTCGCCGTCATCCACCACTTGGTAGCTCATGGTTTTCTTGCCGGCGGCCACGTCATGCTGCAGGGCCAACTGGTAAGTGGATTTGTCGACCATGCCACGGTTCAGTGGGATCTTCACCGCATCACCGCGATCGGTGCCGGTGACCATCTTGGCGGTCCAATCGAAGTCCAGGTCGGCTTTCTTGGCTTTACCCAACCCACCCCGTTCAAAGTGGTAGGACTGTGGCAGCAAAGTATCCTTGTCCAGGGTCAAGGTGCTGGTTTCGGTCAGGCTGGCGATCATCATCGAGGCCTTGAAGCTGAGCTTCCAGGTACCGTCGGCGTTTTTTTCCAGGCTGCGCTCCGCAGTGCCGCTCATGGGCAACTGCTTCCAGTCGGCGGTATAGCTGGCGGAGAAAGGCTGAAGGTCTGCCGCATGCACGGCAGGCAGTGCAAACAGAGCAAAAGCGAAGAGCAGGGCGCGACGCATAAAATCTCCTAGGTACGAATCAAGTGGCCGCTGGCCGCAAGTAACTGGCCATCCAACAATGCACCCTGTTCACCGAGAACCAAGCGGCCTTCGGCAAACCAGCGAACCGCCAGCGGGTAAATCCTGTGTTCCTGGGTGTGAACCCGTTGCGCAAGGCTCTGCGCTGAGTCCGCAGACTCTACCGGAACTACTGCCTGTACGACCAGAGGCCCGCCATCGAGTTCCTCGGTGACAAAGTGCACGCTGCAGCCGTGCTCCGTATCGCCGGCCTCAAGGGCCCGTTGGTGAGTGTGTAACCCTTTGTATTTAGGCAGCAGGGAAGGGTGGATATTCAGCAGGCGCCCCTGGTAATGGCGCACGAAATCAGCGCTGAGAATGCGCATGAAACCGGCGAGGACCACGAGCTTGGGGTTGAAGGCGTCGATCAGTTCGATCAAGGCTGCATCGAAGGCCTCGCGACCGTCGAACGCCTTGTGATCCAGGGCGCGGGTGTCGATACCCGCGTCCTGGGCGCGTTGCAGGCCGTAGGCGTCGCTGCGGTTGGAAATCACCGCAGCGATGCGCACCGGGCTGTCGCCGGCGCGCGTGCTGTCGATCAGGGCCTGCAAGTTACTGCCGGTGCCGGAGAGCAGCACCACGACATCACAGGTTGCTGGCATCAGTGAGCCTTGAGGTTCTTCAGTTCAACCTGGGCAGCACCTTCGGCAGCCGTGGCGATCTGGCCGATCACCCATGGCTGCTCGCCGGCTTCACGCAGAACGTTCAGCGCGGTTTCCACGTGCTCTTGAGCCACGCAGATGACCATGCCCACGCCGCAGTTCAGCACGCGGTGCATTTCGGTCTCGTTGACGTTGCCTTTCTCTTGCAGCCAGTCGAAGACCGCCGGGCGCTGCCAGCTGGCCACGTCGACGATGGCCTGGGCGCCTTTTGGCAGTACGCGCGGGATGTTGTCCAGCAGGCCGCCACCGGTGATGTGGGCCATGGCCTTGACCGCGCCGGTGTCCTTGATCAGCTTGAGCAATGGCTTGACGTAGATGCGGGTCGGGGCCATCAGCAGGTCGGTCAGAGGCTTGCCGTCGAGCTGGGTGTTCTCGATGTCGGCGCCGGACACTTCGATGATCTTGCGGATCAACGAGTAGCCGTTGGAGTGCGGGCCGGACGATGGCAGGGCCAGCAGGGCGTCACCGGCCGCCACCTTGGAGCCGTCGATGATCTCGGCTTTTTCCACGACACCGACGCAGAAGCCGGCCAGGTCGTAGTCTTCGCCTTCGTACATGCCTGGCATTTCAGCGGTTTCGCCGCCGACCAGGGAGCAACCCGACAGTTCGCAGCCAGCGCCGATACCGGTGACCACTTGTGCAGCGGTCTCCACGTTGAGCTTGCCGGTGGCGTAGTAGTCGAGGAAGAACAACGGCTCGGCGCCGCATACCACCAGGTCGTTGACGCACATGGCCACCAGGTCGATGCCGATGGTGTCGTGCTTGTTCAGGTTCAGGGCCAGGCGCAGCTTGGTGCCCACGCCGTCGGTGCCGGAGACCAGCACTGGCTGCTTGTAGCCGGCCGGGATCTCGCAGAGGGCGCCGAAACCGCCCAGGCCGCCCATGACTTCGGGGCGCGCAGTGCGCTTGGCGACGCTCTTGATGCGTTCGACCAATGCTTCACCGGCGTCGATGTCTACACCGGCGTCCTTGTAGCTCAGGGAGGGTTGCTTGCTCATGATCCAGGCCTTTAGGGGGGATTCAGGGGTAACGACCGATGCGGTGGGCACAGAAGCTGAACACTTCAGGACGCCCAGCCGTTGACGGTCTGCGAAGGCGCGCGATTTTATCAGGCTTGAGGGGCAGCGGCCATCCTCGGGCCGACGGGCAGGGGCATATGGTGCTAAAAAAACCTTAATAGGCGCCGCGATCGCCTGTATTAAGGTATAGCCTTTAACCCGCTATCGTTATGACAGTACGAAAACTTACCGGGGCCTTGTGAATGTTTTGCCGGTCGCTGTGGTCACAGCCTTGCTTAACCTTCTTCACGCGGCCTGTTCCAGCCGCTTTTTTGTCGTTCGGGAATCTTTTTTCATGGGTCTGAGTAGATACTTTTTTGTTGGCTGTTTGTCGTTGGTCAGCCTGGCCAGTCATGCCGAAACCGTTAATGGTCTTTATCAAGTGCTGGAGCCGGTCAGCAGCCAGGCGCCGGAGGAGCGCGAACAAGCTACCCAGCGCGCCCTGCAGACCCTGGTAGTCCGCCTCACCGGCGACGCCAAGGCCGCCCAGGGCCCTGGCCTGGCGGCGATCCGCAAGGATCCGCAACAGATCATCAGCCAGTACGGTTACGACGCCGGTCCGCCGGAAAGCCTGCAAGTGGATTTCGATCCGGTCAGCACCGACCGCGCCCTGCGCGATGCCGGCCTGGCGTTGTGGGGCAACAATCGGCCGTCGATCCTCGGCTGGTGGCTGAGCGATTCCACTGAGGGCAGCAGCCTGGTCGGTGATGGCCAGTCGGCTGCCGAGCCGCTGCGCCGTGCGGCTCAGCATCGCGGCCTGCCTTTGCGCCTGCCGCTGGGCGATCTCGATGAGCAGATCGTCGCCACCGCACCCACTCTTGAAAGTGCCGATCCGGCCCCTCTGCGTGCGGCCTCCGAACGTTATGGCGCCGACGCCTTGCTGGCGGTGCATGCCCGTGAAGACGCGGGCCAATGGCAAGCCAAGTGGCGCCTGTGGCTGGGTGACAAAGCCGAGCAGGGCACGGTGCAGGGCGCCGATCCCGCGGCGTTGGCCGATGCCGTGCTGCTGGCAGTCAGCGAGCGCCTGGCGCCCCGTTTTGCGGTAAAGGCCGGGGTGTCCAGCGAGCAGTTGCTGCAAGTGCAGGGCATGACTCTGGAGCGCTACGCCGCCCTCGGTCATCTGCTGGAGCCGTTTGGTGCGCAGTTGCAGCGGGTGGAGGGTGACCGGATCGTCTATCGGGTCAACGGCAGCAGTGAGCAGTTGCGCAGCCAATTGAGCCTGGCCAGGTTGCAGGAAGTGCCGGCTGGTGAGGCGCTCGCGCCACAACCTGTGCCGTCGCCCGTGGCCGAAGGCGCGCAGCCGGTGGCGGTGCCGCAAGCCGAGCCTGAGCCGCAACTGCGTTTCCGTTGGTAAATGTTCTTCCTTATATAGAAGCAAATAACAGATGGAGTGGTTTATGGCGGATACGCGTCGTTGGGTGTGGCTTGGCGGGATTGTCCTGCTGTGCGTCTTGGTGTTTTTGCTGCATTCGATCCTGACGCCGTTCCTGGTCGCGTTGCTGCTGGCCTATCTGTTCGATCCGGTGGTGGATCGCCTGGAAAAGGCCGGGCTGTCGCGCACCTGGGGCGTGGTGGCGGTGTTTGCGCTGTTTACCCTGATCGTCATGGCGCTGTTGCTGGTGCTGGTGCCGATGCTGGCCAAGCAACTGTTACGCCTGTACGAACTGGCGCCGCAAATGCTCGATTGGCTGCAGCACACGGCCATGCCCTGGGTGCAGTCCAAACTCGGCCTGGCCGATGGCTTCTGGAAGTTCGACAAGGTCAAGGCCGCGATCAGCGAGCATATGGGCCAGACCACCGATATCGTCGGGGTGATCCTCAGTCAGGCCACGGCCTCCAGCCTGGCATTGATTGGCTGGCTGACCAACCTGGTATTGATCCCGGTGGTGGCGTTCTACCTGCTGCGTGACTGGGACATCATGATGGCCAAGATCCGCAGCCTGCTGCCCCGTGATCGCGAGGAGCGCATCGTGTCCCTGGCCGGGGAGTGCCATGAGGTGCTGGGCGCCTTTGTCCGTGGGCAATTGCTGGTGATGGTGGCGCTGGGGATTATCTACGCTGGCGGGCTAATGGCGATCGGCCTGGAACTGGGCCTGTTGATCGGCATGATTGCCGGCCTCGCGGCGATTGTGCCGTACATGGGCTTTGTCATCGGGATTGGTGCGGCGCTGGTGGCTGGCCTCTTCCAGTTTGGCGGCGACTTGTACCCGATGCTGGGGATTGTCGCGGTGTTCATGGTCGGCCAGGCTCTGGAAGGCATGGTGCTGACGCCGCTGCTGGTGGGCGACCGCATCGGCCTGCATCCGGTGGCGGTGATCTTTGCGATCCTGGCGGGCGGCGAGTTGTTCGGCTTTACCGGCATCCTCCTGGCGCTGCCGGTAGCGGCGGTGATCATGGTGCTGGTGCGCCATGTGCACGATGTGTACAAGGATTCGGACGTCTATACGGGCGCCGATGACCCTCAGTTGTAAGACTGATCACAAACCCGGCTCAAGGCCGGGTTTGTTGTCTGCGGGGCTTGGCATTTAGCCATCGCGCCAAACAATCTCCAAAAAATCCAATCAGTTAACGCAAACCTTTGATTTTGCTTGTGGTCTGTTGCATTGTGCGCCCGGCGTCACGGGTATAAACTTTGCAAACTTTTCACAGAGGCCACTAACGGTTCGATTGGAGCCGTTCAGTCAGCATGAAACCGATTCAGCTGCCCCTAGGTGTGCGTCTGCGTGACGACGCTACCTTCATCAATTACTACCCAGGCGCCAATGCCGCTGCACTCGGCTATGTCGAGCGGCTCTGCGAAGCCGACGCCGGGTGGACGGAAAGCCTGATCTACCTCTGGGGCAAGGACGGCGTGGGGCGTACCCACCTGTTGCAGGCCGCCTGCCTGCGCTTTGAGCAGATGGGGGAGCCGGCGGTGTATTTGCCGTTGGCCGAACTGCTGGACCGTGGCATCGGCATCCTCGATAACCTCGAGCAATACGAACTGGTGTGCCTGGATGACCTACAAGCTGTTGCCGGCCGGGCGGACTGGGAAGAAGCGCTGTTCCATCTGTTCAACCGCCTGCGCGACAGCGGCCGGCGTCTGTTGATTGCCGCCTCTACCTCGCCACGGGAATTGCCGGTCAAGCTGGCAGACCTCAAGTCGCGGCTGACCCTGGCGCTGATCTTCCAGATGCGCCCACTGTCCGACGAAGACAAGCTGCGTGCCCTGCAACTGCGCGCTTCGCGTCGTGGCCTGCACCTGACCGATGAAGTCGGGCATTTCATCCTCACCCGTGGCACCCGCAGCATGAGCGCGCTGTTCGACTTGCTCGAACAACTCGACCAGGCCTCCTTGCAGGCCCAGCGCAAGCTCACCATTCCCTTCCTCAAAGAAACCCTCGGCTGGTAGCCAGCCCTTTAAAACCGGGGTTCTTGGCAAATTACAGGCGTCAGAAAACCTGCGTTTGGGCCGCTCTGGCCACGCAAAAGGGTCTAAATGGGGTTTAAGGGCTTAGATGACATAGGTCAAACAAGAAGTCACATAGATCACGATTGAATTTGCAAATCGATGTCATAGAAGGCATAGTCTCGGCTTCTTTACATATCAGCCACGGTCGTGCCCATGCTAAATCGCTTCGCACCCCTCGTGCCTCTCGCACTCGTTACCCTGTTGTTTGGTTGCGCCACCCACCCCCAGCAGGTGGTCGAGCAGCAAAAGCCACAACAACAGCATCAAGCCAAATTCGTCGCAGCACAGTCTTCTTCTGTTTATGAAGAAGAGGTGGCGACCGAAAAAGAACTGGCCCAGTTTGCCGGCAGCAAGCCTTATCAGCTGCCACTGCTGGCCGACAGTATCCTCGAACGCGGCATGTCCCTGATCGGTACCCGTTACCGTTTCGGTGGTACCTCTGAAGCCGGTTTCGACTGCAGTGGCTTTATCGGCTACCTGTTTCGTGAAGAAGCCGGCATGAACCTGCCGCGCTCCACCCGCGAAATGATCAACGTGGATGCACCGTTGGTCGCACGAAACAACCTCAAGCCCGGCGATCTGCTTTTCTTCAGTACCAACGGCCGTGGTCGCGTCAGCCACGCCGGTATCTACCTGGGCGATGACCAGTTCATCCACTCCAGCAGCCGCCGTAGCGGTGGGGTGCGGGTCGAT
The DNA here is from genome assembly GCF_012985615.1 of Pseudomonas sp. WS 5412. Taxonomy (NCBI): domain Bacteria; kingdom Pseudomonadati; phylum Pseudomonadota; class Gammaproteobacteria; order Pseudomonadales; family Pseudomonadaceae; genus Pseudomonas; species Pseudomonas sp. WS 5412. The sequence goes on along the minus strand of NZ_JAARMB010000025.1, from coordinate 62,560 downwards.
AAGCTGGGTGACAGCTACTGGAGCAAAACCTTCATCGAAGCCAAGCGCGCTTTGGCGATGGCCCCGACTACCGTTACCGCTCGCAAGTAAAGTTAAAGTGATACTTGAAGTTTGACGCGTAAGCGCTAGAATCCTGAGATATTGTTGCGAACCAGACCGCGCAAGCTTGCTTGCGCGGTCTAGTTTTCAGCGTTCGGCAGCGAAAGCCGCATCCAGATCAGGATTGTTCTGCCCATGTCGACCTCGGCCCGCCTAATTCTTGTTGTTTGCGCCGCACTGCTCAGTGCCTGCGCCAGCCGTCCTCCACCTGCGCCTGTGGCCGTCAAGCCCAAGCCGGTATTCAACTATTCCACCCAGAACTTTTCGCCAGTGGCCGAAGATGTGCTGTTTCGCGCCCTGGGCCTGGTGGGCACGCCTTACCGCTGGGGCGGCAACACCCCGGATTCGGGGTTTGATTGCAGTGGTTTGATTGGTTTTGTCTACCGCGACGCCGCGGGCATCTCGCTGCCGCGCACCACTCGCGAGCTGATTGTGATGCGGGCCCAGGACGTGCGCGAAGACGCGCTGCAGACCGGCGACCTGCTGTTCTTCGCCACGGGCGGCGGCTCGCAGGTCAGCCATGCCGGCATCTACGTGGGTGAAGGGCGTTTCGTGCATGCGCCGCAAACCGGCGGTACGGTGAAGCTTGATACCTTGTCCAAGGCCTACTGGCAGAATGCCTATTTGAGCGCCAAGCGTGTGTTGCCGGCGGGGCAATTGGCGCGTAATCCCTAAGCCAAATATAAAACCCAATGTGGGAGCGGGCTTGCCCGCGATGGCGGTGTGTCAGTGGATAGATTCCTGACTGATCCACAACCATCGTGGGCAAGCCCGCTCCCACAGTTGTTTTGGGGTGTTTACAAATCATTTATTTGGCTGAAGATACCCGCCACACCTTATTCCCCACATCGTCCGCCACCAGCAACCCGCCTTGCTGGTCGATCACCACGCCCACTGGCCGGCCCATGGCTTTCTCATCACTGTTGAGAAAACCGGTCAGCACATCCACCGGCGCGCCGTTGGGCTTGCCCTCCGCAAATGGCACAAAGATCACCTTGTACCCACTGTGCGGCTTGCGATTCCACGAACCGTGCTGGCCGATAAAAGCGCCATGGGCAAATTGCGCCGGTAGGGTGTTACCCTCGGCAAAGGTCAGGCCCAGCGACGCGGTATGGGGGCCGACGGCATAGTCTGGCGCAATGGCCTTGGCCACCAGGTCCGGGTCCTGCGGTGTGACCCGCACGTCCACATGCTGGCCGTAATAGCTGAACGGCCAGCCATAAAAGCCGCCATCCTTGACCGAGGTGATGTAGTCCGGCACTAGGTCGCTGCCGATTTCATCGCGCTCGTTGACTGCCGTCCACAGCTTGCCGCTTTGCGGCTCCCAGGCCATGCCATTGGGGTTGCGCAGCCCGGAGGCAAAAATCCGCTGCTTGCCGCTGGCCCGGTCGACTTCCCAGATCGCCGCACGCCCCTGTTCGGCTTCCAGGCCGTTTTCACCGACGTTGCTGTTGGAACCCACGCTCACATACAACGTGCTGCCGTCCTTGCTGGCCACCACGTTTTTCGTCCAGTGGTGGTTGAGCGGGCCGCCCGGCAGGTCGATGACCTTGGTGCCCTGGGCCTTGATCGCGGTTTCTCCCGGTTGATAGGGGAAGCGCAGCAGCTTGTCCGAGTCGGCCACATACAGGTCGTTGCCCACCAGGGTCATGCCAAACGGCGAGTTGAGGTTTTCCAGGAACACCGTGCGGGTTTCTGCCACGCCATCATGGTTGGCATCGCGTAGCAGGGTGATACGGTTCGGGCTGGGTACGCCGGCACCGGCACGGCCCATGACCTTTTCCATGACCCAGCCGCGAATGCCCTTGGAATCATCCGGCTTGGGCGGCGCATTGGTCTCGGCCACCAGCACGTCGCCATTGGGCAATACATACAGCCAGCGCGGGTGATCCAGGCCTTCGGCAAAGGCGCCAACCTGGGTGCCGGCGGCGGCCTTGGGCTTGGCCCCGGCGGGCCAGCCAATCGCCGGGGCGATGTTGACGGTGGGGATCAGGGTTTTATTCGGTTCCGGCAGCTTGGGCGACGGCCCGGTGCCATCGGATACCTGCAAGGTTGAGCTTTCGCCACAGGCAGCGAGTGCGCCTGCGGCCATGATCAGTAGGGCGAGTCGGGTCTTGTGCATGTTTTTCTCCTCAATGCCTGTAGTCATAGAGGTATGGCGCGCGGCGATGGTTCAAGTACGTGGCCGGCTTTAATTGACGCTGTACCCCCAACCCACTAACCTTCGCCGCTTGTTTCAGGTGCTCTGTGGCGTACGCGCCGACCGAGTGAAACAGGGAAGCCGGTGAGTGTGCGCACTTTTCTACAGTGTGGCCACGATCCCGGCGCTGCCCCCGCAACGGTAAATGAGTCAAGACGCTGCTTTTGCCACTGTATCGCCTGCGATATGGGAAGGCGCATCGTCGGCTTGCCCTGGTCAATCGGGCGCCACTCATGAGCCCGGAGACCGGCCTGATTCATCCAACAGCATCACGGTGGGCGATGCTTGGCTTCATTTAAGTTGTCTTTTCCTGCCCGCCGTTTTTGTCCAGCCCCAACGGAGAGCTGCCATGACTGATACCCCTGATCGTGACGAACGCCACCTGGCGCGCATGCTGCGCAAAAAAGCGGTGATTGACGAGCGCATTGCCAATTCACCGAATGAATGCGGTTTGCTGCTGGTGTTGACTGGCAACGGCAAAGGCAAGAGCAGTTCGGCGTTTGGCATGCTCGCCCGGGCCATGGGGCACGGTATGCAATGCGGTGTGGTGCAGTTCATCAAGGGCCGTAACAGCACCGGTGAAGAGCTGTTCTTCCGCCGCTTCCCCGAGCAGGTGCGCTTCCATGTGATGGGCGAGGGCTTTACCTGGGAGACCCAGGACCGCCAGCGCGATATCGCCGCCGCCGAAGCGGCCTGGAAGGTCTCCCGGGAAATGTTGCAGGATCCATCCATCGGCCTGGTGGTGCTGGATGAGCTGAACATCGCGCTCAAGCACGGCTATCTGGACCTGGACCAAGTGTTGAGCGACCTGCAAGCCCGGCCACCGATGCAGCACGTGCTGGTCACCGGCCGCGGGGCCAAACCGGAACTGATTGAAATGGCCGATACCGTCACCGAAATGGGCATGCTCAAGCACGCGTTCCAGGCGGGTATCAAGGCACAGAAAGGCATCGAACTTTGAACCAGCCGCGCCATTGCCCAGCAGTGCTGATCGCCGCGCCGGCGTCAGGCCAGGGCAAGACCACTGTCACCGCCGCGCTGGCCCGTTTGCATCGCAACCTGGGGCGCAAGGTCCGGGTGTTCAAGTGCGGCCCGGACTTTCTCGACCCGATGATCCATGAGCGCGCCAGTGGTGCGCCGGTCTATCAATTGGACATGTGGATGGTCGGCGAGCAGGAAAGTCGTCGCCTGTTGTGGGAAGCCGCGGGGGAGGCGGACCTGATCCTGATCGAGGGCGTGATGGGCCTGTTCGACGGCACACCGTCCAGCGCCGACCTGGCGCGCCACTTTGGCGTGCCGGTGCTGGCAGTGATCGACGGCACCGCCATGGCCCAAACCTTTGGCGCCCTGGCGCTGGGGTTGGCGCGTTACCAGGTGGACCTGCCGTTCGCCGGGGTCCTGGCCAACCGCGTCGGCACCGTGCGCCATGCGCAGTTGCTGGAAGGCAGCCTGACCGAAGGCCTGCGCTGGTACGGCGCGCTGTCCCGGGAAACCGGGATCGAGCTGCCCAGCCGCCACCTGGGCCTGGTGCAGGCCAGCGAGTTGAATGACCTCGACCTGCGCCTGGATGCCGCCGCCGCCGCCCTGGCCAGCAGTTGCGAGGTAGCGCTGCCACCGCCGGTGGAATTCGCTGCGCCCGAGGTGATCGAGGCCCAGCCGTTGCTGGCCGGGGTGCGGATTGCCGTGGCCCGTGACGAAGCCTTTGCCTTCACCTATGGCGCCAGCCTCGACTTACTGCGGGCGATGGGCGCGCAGTTGCACTTCTTCTCGCCGATCCATGACCGCGTGCTGCCCGACGCCGACAGCCTCTATCTGCCCGGTGGCTACCCGGAGTTGCATCATCAGGCGCTGTCGCAAAACACCGCGATGCTGCAGGCGATCCGCGCCCACCACAGCGCCGGCAAACCATTGCTGGCCGAATGCGGCGGCATGCTCTACCTGCTCGACTCCCTGACCGATGTCGAGGGCACGCGTGCCGAACTGCTGGGGCTGCTGCAAGGCGATGCGGTCATGCAGAAACGCCTGGCGGCCCTGGCCCTGCAAACGGTCGAATTGCCGGAAGGCGAATTGCGCGGCCACACCTACCATCATTCCCTGACCAGCACGCCGTGGCAGCCGATTGCCCGTGGCCTGAGCCCCAATGGCGGGCGCGGCGCCGAGGCGGTGTATCGCCAGGGGCGGATGACGGCCTCTTATGTGCACTTTTATTTCCCGTCGAACCCGGTTGCAGTGGCCGCGCTGTTTGCGCCGGATCGGGACGCCGCCATCGCAGGCGATTGCATTGCAACGGTAGGCGCGGGCTTGCCCGCGATAGGGTCATGACCGACAACGCCTTCCCCCAGGCCGAGCGCGACGCCATCTACCGCGCCATTGCCGAACGCCGCGACATGCGCCACTTCAGTGGCGGCACCGTCGCCCCCGAGTTGTTGCACCGCCTGCTGCACGCCGCGCACCAGGCGCCCAGCGTCGGCCTGATGCAGCCCTGGCGCTTTATCCGCATCAGCGACCGCAACCTGCGCGGGCAGATCCAGCAGTTGGTGGAAGCCGAGCGTATCCGCACCGCGCAAGCCCTGGGCGAGCGCTCGGACGACTTTATGAGGCTCAAGGTCGAAGGCATCCACGACTGTGCCGAGGTGCTGGTGGCGGCGTTGATGGATGACCGTGAGCGGCATGTTTTCGGGCGTCGGACCTTGCCGGAAATGGACCTGGCCTCGCTGTCCTGTGCGATCCAGAATCTATGGCTGGCGTCCCGCGCCGAAGGCCTGGGCATGGGCTGGGTGTCACTGTTCGAACCCCGGGACCTGGCCGACCTGCTGGGCCTGCCACCCGGTGCCAAGCCCCTGGCCGTGCTGTGCCTGGGCCCGGTGACGGAGTTCTATCCGGCACCGATGTTGCAACTCGAAGGCTGGACCGAACCGCGTCCGTTGAGTGACATGCTGTATGAGAATTATTGGGGAGTGAGTCAATGAGTGTGGCCTTGCTGAGTGTCGCTGCAGTGGCGCTGGATGCGCTGCTGGGCGAGCCCAGGCGCTGGCATCCGCTGGTGGCGTTCGGCAATTTTGCCGGGCGTATCGAGCAACGTTTCAACTCCGCGGGGCGTGGCTGGCGCAGCCATGGCGTGAGCGCGTGGTTTATCACGGTGATACCGCTGACCTTGCTGGCCACGGCCTTGTCCTGGGCGCCTTACTTCGGCTGGGTGATCGAGATCCTCGCGTTGTACCTGGCCCTGGGCATGCGCAGCCTGGGTGAGCACGTGTTGCCGGTGGCCCAGGCCCTGCGCAGCGGCGACCTGGACGAAGCACGCACGCGCGTGAGTTACCTGGTCAGCCGCCAGACCAGTGAGCTGGACAGCACCGAAGTGGCCCGCGCAGCCACCGAGTCGGTGCTGGAAAACGGCAGCGACGCGGTGTTTGCCGCGCTGTTCTGGTTTGTCGTGGCCGGCGTGCCCGGCGTGGTGCTGTACCGCCTGAGCAATACACTGGATGCCATGTGGGGCTATCGCAATGAACGTTTTGAACGTTTTGGCTGGGCGGCGGCGAAGATTGACGACCTGCTGAATTACATTCCTGCGCGGCTGGTCGCGTTGACCTACGCCGTGCTCGGCAAGACGCGCCTGGCGCTCACATGCTGGCGCCGCCAGGGGCCGACCTGGGACAGCCCGAATGCCGGGCCGGTGATGGCTGCGGGCGCTGGCGCCCTGGGCGTCGAGTTGGGCGGGGCAGCGATTTATCACGGTGAGTTGCACCAGCGTCCGATCCTCGGCGAAGGGCCGCCGGCCGATGCCGATTCCATCGAGCGTGGCTGGCAGTTGGTGCAGCGCGGCGTGTGGCTGTGGGTGTTGATCCTGTGTGCGGGGGCGCATTTCTATGCTTGAACACGGTGGACGGCTGCGCAAGGCGGCGCTGCAGTACGGCATTGCCCAGGAAGACTGGCTGGACCTGTCCAGTGGCCTCGCGCCCTGGCCCTGGCCCATCCCGCCTATCTCGCTGCGGGCCTGGGCCCGCTTGCCAGAGACCGATGATGGCCTTGAACAAGCAGCCTGTGATTACTACGGCGCGGCCCAGGTATTACCGGTGCCGGGCTCCCAGGCGGCCATCCAGTTGCTGCCGCGCCTGCGCCGGGCGGGCAAGGTCGGCGTGTTGTCGCCGTGCTATGCCGAGCATGCCGAAGCCTGGCGCCGCGCCGGTTACATCGTGCGCGAGGTGCTGGAGCAGGAAGTCGACTTCTTCCTCGACAGCCTCGACGTGTTGGTGGTGGTCAATCCCAACAACCCCACCGGCCTGAGCCTCACGCCCCAGCGCCTGCTGGATTGGCATGCGCGCCTGGCCGAGCGCGGTGGCTGGCTGGTGGTGGATGAGGCCTTTATGGACAACACCCCGCACTTGAGCCTGGCGAGCCAGGCCAATCAAGTCGGGCTGATTGTGTTGCGCTCGTTCGGCAAGTTTTTCGGCCTGGCCGGGGTGCGCCTGGGTTTTGTGCTGGCCGAACGCAAACTGCTCAAGCTGCTGGCCGAACAGGTCGGGCCTTGGGCAGTGAGCGGGCCGACCCGGGAGTTGGGCCAGGTCTGCCTGCGCGACAGCGCCGGCCATACTTACCAGCGCCAGCGCTGCGAAGACGCCAGCCAGCGCCTGTTCCGCCTGCTGGAGCAGTATGGCCTGCGCCCGCAAGGTGGCTGCGCGCTGTTCCAGTGGCTGATCAGCGATCACGCCGAGCAGTTGCATGAATTCATGGCCCAGCGCGGCATCCTGCTGCGCCTGTTTGTCCACGACAGCAGCCTGCGTTTTGGCCTGCCCGGGACTGATGCCGATTGGCTGCGCCTTGAACAGGCCCTGACTGCCTGGAAGCAAACCTCATGACCACCCTGATGGTGCAAGGCACCACCTCCGACGCGGGCAAAAGCACCCTGGTGACCGCACTGTGCCGTTGGGTCGTGCGCCAGGGCGTGCCGGTGGCGCCCTTCAAGCCGCAGAACATGGCGCTCAACAGCGCGGTGACGGCAGAAGGTGGCGAGATCGGCCGCGCCCAGGCTGTGCAGGCCCAGGCTGCCAACCTGGCGCCGCACACCGATATGAACCCGGTGCTGCTCAAGCCCAATAGCGACACCGGCTCCCAGGTCATCATCCATGGCCGCGCCGTGACCAGCATGAATGCCGTGGCCTATCACGACTACAAGGCCATCGCCATGCAGGCGGTGCTGGCCTCCCACGCGCGTTTGAGTGCGGCCTACCCGGTGGTGATGGTCGAAGGCGCAGGCTCGCCGGCCGAGATCAACCTGCGGGCCAATGACATTGCCAATATGGGCTTCGCCGAAGCGGTGGATTGCCCGGTGTTGCTGATTGCCGATATCAATCGCGGCGGGGTATTCGCCCATCTGGTGGGCACCCTGGAGCTGTTGTCGCCGTCGGAACAGGCGCGGGTCAAGGGCTTTATCATCAACCGCTTTCGCGGCGATATCGCCCTGCTGCAACCGGGCCTCGATTGGCTTGAGGCGCGCACCGGCAAGCCGGTGGTGGGGGTGCTGCCGTATGTGATGGACCTGCACCTGGAAGCCGAGGATGGCATCGACCAGCGCCAGATCGACAAGGCGGCGCAGGTGCTCAAGGTGGTGGTGCCAGTGCTGCCACGCATCAGCAACCACACCGACTTTGACCCGCTGCGCCTGCATCCCCAGGTGGATTTGCAGTTTGTCGGCCCGGGCCAGGCAATCCCCGCCGCCGACCTGATCATCCTGCCCGGCTCGAAAAGCGTGCGCAGCGACCTGGCCTACCTGCGCGCCAATGGCTGGGACACGGCCATTGCCCGGCACTTGCGTTACGGCGGCAAGGTGCTGGGCATCTGCGGTGGCCTGCAGATGCTGGGCGAGCAGGTCCACGACCCACTGGGCCTGGAAGGGCCTGAGGGCTCCAGTGATGGCCTGGGCCTCCTGGCGTTCAGCACCACCCTGGAAGCCGAGAAACAATTGCGCAATGTGCGCGGCCGCCTGGTGCTGGAAGAGGCGCCGGTCAGCGGGTATGAGATCCATGCAGGCGTGACCCGAGGTGCCGCCCTGGCGCAGCCAGCGGTGCGTCTGGATGACGGCCGCAGTGACGGTGCCTGCAGCGATGACGGGCAAATCCTCGGCACGTATCTGCATGGCCTGTTCGAAACCCCGGCGGCCTGCAGCGCCGTGTTGCGCTGGGCCGGTTTGCAGGACGTGCAGGAAGTGGATTACCACGGCTTGCGCGAGCGCGATATCGAGCGCTTGGCGGACCTGGTGGAGCAGCATCTGGATACCCGATTGCTGCGCCAGTTATGTGGGATTTGAGGGCTTGACCATGTTGCAACTGATCCTCGGCGGCGCCCGCTCCGGTAAAAGCCGCCTGGCGGAAAAACTCGCCAGCAACAGCGCCATGCCTGTCACTTATATCGCCACCAGCCAACCCCAGGACGGTGAGATGAACGCGCGCGTCGCCCTGCATCGCCAGCGCCGTCCCAGCCAGTGGGGGTTGATCGAGGAACCGCTGGAACTGGCGCGGGTTTTGCGTGAAAACGCGGCCCCTGGGCATTGCCTGCTGGTCGATTGCCTGACCTTGTGGCTCACCAACCTGTTGCTGCTGGACGACCCGCAGCGCCTGGGCGTCGAGCGTGAATCCCTGCTGGACTGCCTGGCGTCGCTGCCGGGCGAAATCATTTTTGTCAGCAACGAGACCGGTCTGGGTGTCGTGCCGCTGGGCGAATTGACTCGCCGCTATGTGGATGAAGCCGGATGGCTGCATCAAGCCTTGGCCGAGCGGTGTCAGCGTGTAGTGCTGACCGTTGCCGGCCTGCCCCTGACTTTGAAAGGTACTGCGTTATGAGCCCATCCTGGTGGCTGGACCCGTGCAAGGCGCTGGACGCTGCGGCTTATGAACAAGCCCTGGCCCGCCAGCAACAACTGACCAAGCCCGCCGGGTCCCTGGGGCAACTGGAAGCGTTGGCGGTGCAACTGGCCGGTTTGCAGGGCCGGGTCAAACCGACGGTCGAGCAGGTGTGGATCGCCATCTTTGCCGGCGATCACGGAGTGGTCGCGGAAGGGGTCTCGGCCTATCCCCAGGAAGTCACCGGGCAGATGCTGCATAACTTTGTCAGCGGTGGCGCGGCGATCAGTGTGCTGGCCCGCCAACTGGATGCACAGCTGGAAGTGGTGGATCTGGGTACCGTGACGCCGTCGCTCGACCTGCCGGGCGTGCGCCACTTGAATATCGCCCCGGGCACGGCCAATTTTGTGCTGGGCGCGGCCATGACCGAGGCCCAGGGCCATTTGGCCCTGGCGGCGGGGCGTGACAGCGTGCAGCGCGCGATCAACGCCGGTGCGCAGCTGTTTATTGGCGGTGAGATGGGCATCGGCAACACCACTGCCGCCAGTGCGCTGGCCTGTGCCTTGCTCGATTGCCAGGTCAGCGACCTGACCGGTCCCGGCACCGGCCTGAATGCCCAGGGCGTGAGCCATAAGGTGGCGGTGATCGAGCGGGCCCTGGCATTGCATACCGGGCAGCGGGGCGACCCGTTGCAGACCTTGTTCAATCTCGGTGGCCTGGAGATCGCCGGGTTGGTGGGGGCCTATCTGGCCTGCGCCCAGGCGGGGGTGGTGGTGCTGGTCGACGGGTTTATCTGCAGCGTCGCGGCGCTGGTCGCCACGCGCCTCAACCCGTCGTGCCGGCCATGGCTGTTGTTCGGCCATCGGGGCGCCGAGCCGGGCCATCGCCATGTGTTGCAAAGCCTTGAAGCCCAGCCACTGCTGGAACTGGGCCTGCGCCTGGGCGAGGGCAGCGGCGCGGCGCTGGCGGTGCCGCTGTTGCGTCTGGCCTGTGCGTTACACGGGCAGATGGCGACATTCGCAGAAGCGGCCGTGGCGGACCGCCCGGCATGACCTTGCACCTGGACCTGCTACGCCATGGTGAGACCGAACTGGGCGGCGGTTTGCGCGGCAGCCTGGATGATGCCCTGACCGCCAAGGGCTGGGCGCAGATGCGCGAGGCGGTGCTGGCGCGCGGGCCGTGGGATCGTCTGGTCAGCTCGCCGCTGCAGCGCTGCGCGCGTTTTGCTGAGGAGTTGGGCGCACGCCTGAACCTGCCGGTGAGCCTGGAACAGGATCTGCAGGAACTGCACTTCGGCGCCTGGGAAGGGCAGAGCGCGGTGCAATTGATGGAAACCGATGCCGAGGCATTGGGGCTTTTCTGGGCTGATCCATATAGCTTTACGCCGCCGGATGGCGAGCCTGTCGAGGCGTTTTCCCAGCGTGTACGGGACGCTGTCCTACGTCTGCATCAGCTGTATGCCGGCCAACGGGTGCTGCTGATCAGCCATGGTGGCGTCATGCGTTTACTGCTGGCCCAGGCCCGCGGCTTGCCCCGTGAGCAGTTGCTGAATGTCGAGGTGGGCCACGGCGGCCTGTTCAGCCTGCGGGTCGAGGCCGACGGTGTGTTGAGCGAGGGCGCCTGAATGTTGCCATTCTGGATTGCCTTGCAGTTTCTCAGCAGCCTGCCGATTCGCCTGCCGGGCATGCCGCAACCCCAGGAACTGGGGCGCTCGCTGCTGTTTTATCCGCTGGTAGGGCTGTTGTTCGGGTTGCTACTGTGGGGCTTGAACACGCTGTTGATGGGCACGCCCTTGCTGTTGCACGGGGCCCTGCTGCTGACGGCGTGGGTGTTGCTCAGTGGCGGCCTGCACCTGGATGGCCTGGCGGACAGCGCCGACGCCTGGCTGGGTGGCTTTGGCGACCGCGAACGCACCCTGAGCATCATGAAGGATCCGCGCAGCGGCCCGATTGCTGTCGTGACCCTGGGCTTGGTGCTGCTGCTTAAATTCACCGCGCTGGTGGCGCTGATCGAGCAACACAATGGCGCCGCCTTGATCCTCGCCCCACTGATCGGTCGCAGCTCGTTGCTGGCACTGTTTCTCACCACCCGCTATGTGCGTGCCGGGGGCCTGGGCCAGGCGCTGGCTGACCATTTGCCACGGATTGTCGGGCAGCAGGTGCTGATCCTCAGTGGCCTGGCGTGTGTGTTGATCGGCGGTTTCAGCGGCGGGATTGCGGTGTTGCTGGCGGCCATCTGCTTTGTGGGCTTGCGGCAGCTGATGATCAATCGGCTGGGCGGCACCACCGGTGACACGGCCGGCGCCTTGCTGGAACTGCTCGAAGTGGCGGTGTTGATCGGTCTGGCTCTGTAACACTTTCTTGCATTTCCTTAATCGCGGGTATATACACGTTCCATGCTTGCCTCCCAATGTTTATGCACCAACCTGCGTCGTGCCGCCCGTGGCGTCAGCAGGCACTACGACGGCGCCCTCGATGGCTTCGGAATCAACGTCGCCCAGTATTCTTTGCTGTGTAACCTGCAGCGTCTGAATCAACCGAGTATTTCCAGCCTGGCCGATGCCATGGGCCTGGACCGCAGCACCCTGGGGCGTAACCTGCGGGTGCTGGAGGGCGAAGGCCTGGTGCGGTTGGTCGAAGGCGATGACCTGCGCAACCGCCTGGTGGTGCTCACGGAGCAAGGCAAACAGCGCCTGGCGGCCGCATTGCCGGCCTGGGAAGCGGCGCAGCAGAAACTGATCGATAAATTGGGCGTGCAAAAACGCGAAACCCTGTTGGCCTTGCTGGATGAACTCGCTTAAACGCGGGCTTGTTCGAATACAAGCGGGTATATACCCGTAGCGGAGAATAATAATGACCTCGATGTGGCGTACCAGTGGCTGGATTCTTGTCGGGAGTGCGCTGATCCTGGCCCTTTCCCTGGGCGTGCGGCATGGCTTTGGTTTGTTTCTGGCGCCCATGAGCGCCGAGTTCGGCTGGGGTCGTGAAACCTTTGCCTTTGCCATCGCCTTGCAAAACCTGATCTGGGGCCTGGCGCAGCCGTTTACCGGAGCCCTGGCCGACCGCTTCGGCGCGGCCAAAGTGGTGATGATCGGTGGCGTGCTGTATGCCCTGGGCCTGGTGTTCATGGGCTTGTCCGATTCGGCGTGGTCGCTGTCCTTGAGTGCCGGCTTGTTGATCGGTATCGGCCTGTCCGGCACCTCATTCTCGGTGATCCTCGGCGTGGTCGGACGTGCCGTGGCCCCGGAAAAGCGCAGCATGGCCATGGGCATTGCCAGCGCCGCCGGTTCCTTTGGCCAGTTCGCCATGTTGCCGGGCACCCTCGGCCTGATTGGTTGGCTGGGCTGGTCCGCCGCCTTGTTGGTGCTGGGTCTGCTGGTGGCGCTGATCGTGCCGCTGGTGACGATGATCAAGGACCGCCCGCTGCCGGTCATGGCTGGCCAGCAAACCCTGCGCGAGGCTTTGCATGAAGCCTGTTCCCATTCCGGTTTCTGGTTGTTGGCCTTTGGTTTTTTTGTCTGCGGATTCCAAGTGGTGTTTATCGGCGTGCACTTGCCGGCCTACCTGGTGGATCAGCACCTGCCGGCGACCGTCGGCACCACGGTGTTGGCGCTGATCGGCCTGTTCAATATCTTCGGCACCTACACGGCGGGCTGGCTCGGCGGGCGGATGTCCAAACCGCGTTTGCTCACCGCGCTGTACCTGCTGCGGGCGGTGGTGATCGTGTTGTTCCTGTGGGCGCCGGTGACGCAAATGAGTGCCTACCTGTTCGGCATGGCCATGGGCTTTTTATGGTTGTCGACCGTGCCGCTGACCAACGGTACGGTGGCGACCTTGTTTGGTGTAAGAAACCTGTCGATGCTGGGTGGGATCGTGTTCCTGTTCCATCAGTTGGGCTCGTTCCTCGGCGGCTGGCTGGGGGGCGTGGTCTATGATCGAACCGGTAACTACGACTTGATCTGGCAGGTGGCGATCGTCTTGAGTCTGGTCGCGGCCGCCCTTAATTGGCCCGTGCGTGAGCGGCCTGTGGCCAGGTTGCAAGCGCAGATGGGGGTAGCATGAACTCGATCGGGTACTGGGTTGGCGCAGCCGGCCTGCTGACGCTGTTGCTGCTGGCCTGGTGGGGCTGGCAGCGCAGCGGGCTGGCGTTGATGCAACTGGGTATGTCGATCTGTTAAGTTGTTTGCCTGACTTTGTCCAAGGACACCCGACATGTTAATGCGTTGGCTTGCAGTACCCGCCCTGATGATGGGCCTTGGTGGTGTCGCCATGGCCGCCGATTGCCCAACGTTGCTTGAGGGCCAGTTGCCCAAATTGCGCGCCAAGGAGTCCATCGACCTGTGCCAGCGCTTTGCCGGCAAGCCCCTGGTGATCGTCAATACCGCCAGTTTTTGTGGGTTCGCCCCGCAGTTCAAGGGACTGGAGGCGTTGTATCAGCGCTACAAAGGTGACGGCCTGGAAGTGATTGGTGTGCCCTCCGATGACTTCAAGCAAGAAGCCAAGACAGGCGAGGAAACGGCCAAGGTCTGCTATGTGAACTACGGCGTGACGTTCACCATGACCGAGCCACAGAAGGTCAGGGGCCCCGATGCGGCGCACCTGTTCAAGGTCCTGGCCGAGCAGAGCAACGCGCCGAAATGGAATTTCTACAAGTACGTGGTGGATCGCCAGGGCAAGGTGATCGCCAGCTTCTCCAGCCTGACCAAACCGGACAGCCCGGATCTGATCGAGGCCGTGGAGCAGGCATTGGCTTCCAAACCCTGATTATTGGCCACTAAAAAGCCCCGCCTCCTTTGCAGGAGAGCGGGGCTTTTTTATGCAGCGTTGGATCAGAACTTGTACGTCATGCCCAGGCCGAAACCGTTGGCGCTGTTTTTGTACTTGGCGTTGTAGCTGGCCAACTGGTTGGAGCGGTTGACGCTGACTTCTTCTTCCTTGAGGTAGGAGTAGGCCAGGTCGATGGTCATGTTATCCATGACGGCGTAGCCCAGGCCAACGCTGAAGATGGTCCGGTCGCCGGTAGGGATCCGTGGCGAACGATCAGTGTTGTTGGTTGGCGACTGGTCGAAGGTCAAGCCGGTACGCAGCACAACCTGCTTGGTCAGTTGGTACGAGGTACCCACGGCATAAGCCCAGGTGTCGTGCCAGTTCTGTTCTTCCTTGATGGTACCTACCAGCGTTGGGGCGAGGCCGCCGCCGGCTGTGGTCACGCCTTTGTTGTTGACGGTGATGTCCTTCAGACGGCTCCAGCGCGTCCAGGTAGCACCGGCATACAGCTTCCAGGCGTCGTTCATGTCCTGGGTAACCGACAGATCCCAGGATTCAGGGGTGTCGATTTTCAGCGAGGCGTCATAACGACCGTTCGCCAGCGTGCCGGAGGTGATGGCCGGGGCGTTCACTTCGGTGTGGCCTTCAAGCTTGTACTTGACCTTCGAGTGGTAGGTCAGGCCAACGCGGGTGGTATCGGTTGCCTGGACCAGCACGCCGGCGTTGAAGCCAATGGCAGTATCGTCGCCTTTGATCTTGATCCGGGTGTCAGGCACGGCAGGGTTCAGTGTCAGCTCTGATTCCAGGGTGCCGGCAATGCGGTTGAAGGTTGGACCAAAACCGACGGAAACCCTGTCGTTGAAGGCATAGCTGACGGTCGGCTGGAAAGTGATGACTTGAACTTCACTTTTGCTGCCAAAGCCGCGGCCCTGGTATTTGCTCTCGTAGTCGGTAATCAGGCCGAACGGTGCATACACACCGAAGCCGACTGCCCACTGGTCATTGAGTTTGTTGGTGTAGAAGCCGAACGGTACCGCCGTGAAGGGGACCATGTCGCCTTTGTTGGTGCCTCTAGAGCGACCGCTGACATCTTTGATATCAGTGGAGGCATCAATCACTGCAACACCGCCCGTGACTTGCTGGCCTTCAAGGCGAGCCATACCGGCAGGGTTGCCAAAAACAGTGCTTGCATCATCGGCAGAAGAAGAACGGCCCGCGAACCCGGTACCCATCCCGCTGACGCTTTGTTCGTTGAGGGCAAAGCCGCTTGCGAACAGTTGGGAAGAGGCCATGGCAACGGCGAGGCTAAGTGTGGTCTTGAGCATTACTTTTTTCATTATTAGAACTCCGGGGTGATCACCGCTGCGGAAAGTATCAATAAAATTAACTTAGCGCTATAGGCTGTAATGCTGGAGATAGAGCGGTTTTGTAGGACAATCCGACCAAAATTGCCGCTTTTTGCCGAATCTTGCAAAGTGCCCGATCAGCACGCGACCTGATTCATTGGGTTTACACAGGTTTGCCAGGCCTGGGTGTAATCCCGTAGCCGACCCTGAGGGTGAAATATTTCTTTCCAGATACGCGCCATTGCCAGCAGATCGTCGGGTTGGGGCAGTTCGGGGCGATGTTGTTCCACCAGCAACCAGGCAATGGCGGTGGCGTAGCGCAGGTTGACCGTCAGCTCCAACTGCGGCCCGCTGAGGAAGGCATGCTGGCTGGCGAGGCCGCGCACCAGGCTGGCACGTTCCGGGTCGAGGGCCAGGTAGCTGTCCCATAAGGCTCTGTGGCGCGATTCGGTAATGCGATACAGGCCGTGGCCGCGCCGGTCATGCAGGGCCGAGCCCAGTTCCGATTGGCTGGCGGCAACCCCCAGCAGCAGGGATTCTGCGGTTTGGCTGTGGCGACCCAGGTAAATCAGCGTGGGTCTGATCACATAACGACACAATTCGCTGGCGGCAATGCCCATAGAACCCTCGGAACCCTTGAAAATGGTCGGCGATGCCTGAGAAGGGGGGGGCTTGGCAGCGGTGGATCGGATCTCAGGCTCGCCGGAGGCGGATCATGCCGCCTGAGTTGAAGTGTAGTGTCAGATTCACGACGTAAAGGTCTGTTTTTAAAATATTTCCGGTGGGGGGTTATAAGCGTTATATCTGTTTGACCTAAAGCCAACCGACAAAAAACCGAATTCCAGGCAATAAAAAACCCTGCTTTGCGGGCAGGGTTTTCGATGTTCAGCGTCGGGTCAATCAGGCAACCAGGGCCTGACGGGTACGCTCGATCACGGCCTGCAGCGGCTCTGCGCTGGAGTATTGATCGGGGTACAGGCGTTCGCTGTGACGAGCGATGCCGTGTTCGTTGACCAGGGTGAAGCTGAAGCAGCCTTTGCGAGCGGCCATGATCAGGCAGTTCATTGGAGCAAAAGCATTGGTGAGGGTGCGAATGGCATCCTGAGTATGGATTTGAGTGGACATATTATTGGTGTTCCTACAAATGACACGGATAAGAACCGTGCAACGTTAAAACGTTCCAGTGACGCTGATCACCATTGATCATGCGAAGAACCCGACTGGAACAAAGCAGCCAGTTTGAAGCGCTGAATAATTTGGCGCGCTTGGGCTGGCAGGTAGGTACTTAGGAGGGCAGGCAACACAACAGGGGCAAAGGTTCTGGGCCCAGGGTGAAGATCCTGATCAATTTGCAGGTTGGTTCGGTCAGAGTATGGAAACTTCGCGACACCCTTTGCATTGTTCAAAGGCAGTGTCGTCTCAAGTGATACCTGGAAACCATCGAGGTGGTCGATCCCATCAAGATTGACAAAACTTCTCTTTAGGGAAGCTACGTCGCGGGGATTTGTTCGACCAGAATTGACTTTCAGCTTGGTACTAACGCTGCGGATAGTAATGGCTTGAAACCGGTAAAGCAAGTGTGTTAGCAAAAATACCTTACTTGGGCCCCTGGTACAGCCCACGCTTGTGTGTCACCCCTGTAACGTTTTGGGCCACAAAGCGGCGGCGATATAACCACCAGGCAGGTAGTTGTGCACATTGGTTGCGCAGTGTGTCACCCGGAAGGCGTGTGGTCGGATTAGCCCACGAATGCCTGCATCGAAAATTTAAGTCAATGAAAAATCTGGCTTTTTTTATTGGTGAAAAAATCGTCAGTTTAAGCGCGGCCCCCGTTCCATGGGCCTTTGCGCGAGTTAAAGCACGGTTGTCCACTGAGTTATCCACAGCTTCTGTGGATTGTCCCAAGCGCTTGCTCTAGAACGGGCGTGCCGGGTTTTTTCAGCTTTACCCGTACGAAAAAAGGAGTAGAGTGGCGCGCCTTCCGTTCTGCCCTACAGTGCTTTATGAAGTTTCGCTCAGTATCACCCGCTGTTACCGACAACCCTCCGAGTGTTACCCCGCCCAAGCGTTTTTCTTTGAAAGTCGCGCTGTGGCTGCTGGATAACCCGCGCATTGGCGATAACCCCAATATCAAGCACTTCGCCGGGCGTTTGCTCAAGCAGCCCGCCCGTGAAGGGGTGGTCGTGGCGCAGAGTCGCCTGGGCCTGTTGATGTGCCGTGAGTGCGGCAATGCCCGGGACCGCCGCATCGGCCACGACCTGCTGCGCCAGGCCGCCCGTGCCGGCGACCCTGGCGCTCAGCGTGAACTGGGTCAGATCAAAGACTGAGCTGTCCACGAAGCGCCTGCTTGGTTAACCTTCCTCTTTTACCGTAATGGCAGGAATGGCTATGGCTTTTGACTGGACCAGTTTGGCACTGGGCCTCGCCGCTGCGGCGTTGCCTCTGATGGTCCTGTGCTGGCAGATCCAGCGTCGCCTGAACGCTCGCAGTGCCGGTTGGGAACTGTTGGAGGAGCGCCTGGCCACTGCGCAGATGGCCCAGGAAGGGCTGGCCGCACAATTGGATGCCAGCCGTGATGAGATCAGCGACCTGAGCCAGGCCAATGCGGCCAAACAGGCCGACCTGGCGGCGGTACGCCGGGAAGTCGAGCTGCTGCAGATCGACCGCGACAACGCCCGCGATGCGGCCCACGCCTGGAACCTCGAGCGCTCCGCCAAGGAAGGCGAGCTGCGCCGCCTGGACGCCTTGTCGGCCTCCCTGCGTGCCGAACTGCGCGAGCAGCAGGACAGCCATCAACAACGCCTCAACGACCTGCAAGGCTCGCGGGATGAGCTGCGCGCGCAGTTCGCCGAGTTGGCCGGGAAGATCTTCGACGAGCGCGAGCAGCGATTTGCCGAAACCAGCCAGCAACGCCTCGGGCAATTGCTTGACCCGCTGAAGGAGCGCATCCAGTCGTTCGAAAAACGCGTGGAAGAAAGCTATCAGAACGAGGCGCGGGAGCGATTTTCCCTGGGCAAGGAGCTGGAGCGCCTACAGCAATTGAACCTGCGCCTGTCGGACGAAGCCACCAACCTCACCCGCGCCCTCAAGGGGCAGAAGACCCAAGGCAACTGGGGTGAGTTGATTCTGGAGCGGGTGCTGGAACATGCCGGCCTGGAGAAGGGCCGCGAGTACCAGACCCAGGTCAGCCTCAAGGGCCCCGATGGCGAGCGTTTCCAGCCGGACGTGCTGATCATGTTGCCGGGCGACAGGCAGGTAGTGGTGGACTCCAAGGTCAGCCTGACTGCGTATCAGCAGTACGTGGCGGCCGATGACGAGGTGATCGGCCAAGCCGCCCTCAAGCAGCACGTGCTGTCGCTGCGCAATCATGTCAAAGGCTTGGCCGGCAAGGACTACAAGCGTCTTGAAGGCTTGCACAGCCTGGATTTCGTGTTGTTGTTCGTGCCCATTGAGGCCGCGTTTTCGGCTGCGTTGCAGGCCGAGCCGAACCTGTTCCAGGAAGCCTTCGACCGCCATATCGTAATCGTCAGCCCGACCACCTTGCTGGCGACCCTGCGGGTGATCGACAGCCTGTGGAAGCAGGAGCGGCAAAGCCAGAACGCCCGGGAAATTGCCGAGCGCGCCGGCTGGCTGTACGACAAGTTCGTATTGTTTATCCAGGACCTGGATGAAGTGGGTAATCGCCTACAACAGCTGGATAAGGCTTACAGTGCAGCGCGCAACAAGCTCACAGATGGTCGCGGCAATCTGGTCAGCCGGGTGGAACAATTGAAGCTGCTCGGCGCGCGCGCCAGTAAAGGTCTGCCTGCGGATCTGTTGGAAAAAGCGATGACCGACGAAGATGGCGTCGCCCAGCTACCTGACTAGACGCAGAACCGAAATGCGGGAGTGGGCTTTTGTGGGAGCCGGAGGACGCGCACGCTTCAATGATCAGGTCGGCTCTAAGGCCGCCTCGCTTTGCTTGTGATTTTGATCTCAGGCGCCCCGTTAAACCACGCTGGCCGTCATCCGATATTGATTTGGGGGGTAACCCGGCAGGACGCCGGGTTAGCCGCGCTGGGCCATGGATGGCCCATCGCGGCGGCCCCCCAAATCAATGTCGGATGACGGGCACACCGAGCCTAGGCGAGGTGCCGAGTGGTGGGGCAGGAGCCCGTTTGGTTACTTTTGGGGCTCTTTTCCAAAAGTGACCCGCCGTAAGGGCGGAACCAATAGCCGCCGTGACCGTAGCAATGGATCTGTACACAACCCCAAGAACCACGAAAGAGTCGTGTAGATACCGTTGACCATCGCAGGCAAACCAACTCCCACACGTTACAACGGCAAATGCCGATTCAGCAGCGCCCGCAACGCCGCCGGTTTCACCGGTTTGGCCAGGTAATCCAACCCCGCCGCATGCACCTCGGCCACCATTTCCGGCCGGCCATCGGCGCTGATCACCACCCCCGGAATCGGTTCCGCCAGTTGTGCGCGCAGCCAACCCATCAATTCGGTACCTGTCTCGCCGTGGTCCAGGTGGTAATCCACCAGGGCCAATTGCGGGCGCATGCCTTCTGCCAGCAACACGGCGCATTGCGCCTGGTCGCGTGCGGTCCAGACCTGGCAGCCCCAGCGGCTCAACAGGCTGCGCATGCCAATCAGGATGCTGTCTTCGTTGTCCACGCACAGCACCTGGGCGCCGCTCAACGGCAGGCCCTTTTCCTGTGTGGCTTGTACCTGCACGCTGGTCTGCGCCTTGGCCAGCGGCACGCTGACGCTGAACACGCTGCCTTTGCCTGGCCATGAGCGCACGCGCAAGCGGTGGCCGAGCACTCGGCACAGGCCGTCAGCAATGGCCAGGCCAAGGCCCAGGCCTTTCTCTGCACGGGTCTGGTGGCTGTCCAGGCGCTTGAACTCTTCGAAGATGACTTTCTGTTTATCCAGGGGAATGCCCGGGCCACGGTCCCACACTTCCAGGCGCAGTTCGCCACGCCGCCGTCGTACACCCAGCAGCACCGGGCCGTGGGCATAGCGGAAGGCGTTGGTCAGGAAATTCTGCAGGATCCGCCGCAGCAGTTTGATATCACTGTCGACGCGCAAGCGACTGCCGCGCAGGCGGAAACGCAAGCCTTGCTCCTGGGCCAGCACCTTGAACTCCGCGCCCAGGGCGTCGAACAGTTCACTCAAGGCAAATGGCTGACGTTGAGGGTTGATCTTGCCGTTTTCCAGGCGGGAGATATCCAGCAAGTCGCTGATCAGGTCTTCGGCCGAGCGCAACGAACTGTCCAGGTGCTGCACCAGTTGCCGGGCTTCTCCGGACAAACCTTCGCTCTGGTGGGAGAGGGCGGCCGAGAACAGTCGCGCAGCGTTCAGCGGTTGCATCAGGTCATGACTGACCGCGGCGAGGAAGCGGGTTTTCGACTGGTTGGCCGACTCGGCCACACCTTTGGCATCGGTCAGGGCCACGTTCAGTTGCGACAGTTCATGGGTACGCTCGGTGACCCGCTGCTCCAGACCCTCGTTGGCCTCGGTCAGGGCCTGCTCGGCCTCGCGGAAGGCAGTAATGTCAGTAAAACTCATGACGAACCCGCCACCCGGCATCGGGTTGCCGATCAGCTCGATCACCCGGCCATTGGGAAACAGCCGTTCCGAAGTATGGGCCCGGCCCTGGCGCATCCAGTGCAGGCGCCGTGCCACGTGGACTTCGGCCTCGCCCGGGCCGCACAGCCCGCGCTCGGCGTTGTAGCGAATAATGTCGGCAATCGGCCGGCCGACGCTGATCAGGCCCTCGGGGTAGTTGAACAGCTCCAGGTAACGACGGTTCCAGGCCACCAGCTTGAGGGACTGATCCACCACGCTGATGCCCTGGGTGATGTTCTCGATCGCGCCCTGCAACAGCGCCCGGTTGAACTGCAGCACTTCGGAGGCTTCGTCAGCGATACGGACTACGTCCTCCAGCTGCATTTCGCGGCCTTCAATCGCTGCTTTCACCACCGCCCGCGTCGATGATGCACCCAGTACGCCAGCCAGCAGCCGTTCAGTGTGGGCGATCCAGTCGTTGTCGGCATTCTGGTTGGGGTTAAAGCCCTTGCCTTGGCGGTAGGCGAAGCGGATGAAGCTCTGTTGCGCCCGTTCTTCGCCGACAAAACGCGCGGCCAGGCTCAACAGGTCATTGATCTGCACCGAGAGCATGGAGCGGGCGCTGGCGCGCTGGCTGGTTTCCTGGCCGATGAACCGCCCGGCCTGCCAATGCTCCGAGACCCGTGTGCGCGACAGCACCGAGACCCAGGCGAACAGGGTGAAGTTACCCGCCAAAGACAGCACCACGCCCTGGGTTAGTGGGGTGATCGGCAGCCCCAGTGGGTTGCCATGCAACCAGGCCAGGCCCGGGAAGATATTCAGCGACCAGCCCAGGCTATGGGCGGCAATTGGCAACACCAGGGTGTAGAACCACAGGAAAGTGCCCGCCGCCAGGCCGGCAAACACGCCGCGCCGGTTGGCTTGCTTCCAGTACAGCGCGCCGAGCATCGCCGGTGCCAGCTGGGTCACGGCGGCAAACGCAATCTGCCCGATGGTCGCCAGGCTGGCGGTGGAGCCGAGCAGGCGGTAGCTGACATAGGCCAGCAGCAGAATGATCACGATACTGACCCGGCGTACCGAGAGCATCCAGTGACGGAAGACTTCGAACGGGCGCTCGGCGTTGGTTCGGCGCAGCAGCCACGGCAGCAACATATCGTTGGAGACCATGGTCGACAGCGCCACACTGGCCACGATGACCATGCCGGTCGCCGCCGACGCACCGCCGATAAACGCCAGCAGCGCCAGGGCCGGATGGGCTTCGGCCAGAGGCAGGCTGATCACGTAGGAGTCCGGCAGTACCGAGCTGGGTAGCAGCATCTTGCCGCCCAGGGCAATCGGCACTACAAACAGTGCGGCCAGCACCAAATACGCCGGGAACACCCACTTGGCCAGGCGCAGGTCCTGGGGCTCGATGTTCTCCACGACAGTGACGTGGAACTGGCGGGGCAGGCAGATGATCGCCATCATCGCCACGCCGGTCTGCACCACCATCGAGGGCCAGTTGACGGTCTCTTTCCAGTACTCCTCCAATCTCGGCGCAAGCATCGCCTGGCTGAACAGATCGTTGAAACCGTCGTACAGGCCGTAGGTCACAAACGCACCCACGGCGAGAAACGCGAACAGCTTGACCAGAGACTCGAAGGCAATCGCCAGTACCATGCCACGGTGGTGCTCCGTGGCGTCGAGGTTGCGGGTACCAAATACGATGGTGAACAGCGCCAGCACCAGGGACACGATCAGGGCGGTGTCCTGGGCCCGCGTGCCGGTGGCATCGGCGCCGGCGCCAATCAGCAGGTTGACCCCCAGCACGATGCCTTTGAGTTGCAGGGCAATATAAGGCAGCACGCCCACCAGGCAGATCAGCGCCACGACCACGGCCAGGGACTGGGATTTGCCATAGCGCGCGGCGATAAAGTCGGCGATGGAGGTGATGTTTTCCTGCTTGCTGATCAGAATCATCTTTTGCAGGACCCAGGGCGCCAGCACCAGCAGCAGGACGGGGCCCAGGTAGATCGGTAAAAATGCCCACAACTGTTCGGCGGCCTGACCTACAGCGCCGAAGAAGGTCCAACTGGTGCAGTACACCGCCAGCGACAGGCTATACACCCACGCACGCACCCGCGGCGGCAGGGGCGCACGGCGGCGGTCACCGTAGAAGGCGATGGCAAACATAATGGCCATATAGGCCAGGGCAACGGCGGCGATCAGCCCGCTGGACAGCGTCATGAATACTCCGGACATAAAAACGCCCAGGCATTCCAGGCCCGGGACGACAGTCTCGCATGATGGCCGGGGTTAGTCAGTGCCGACGAAGGTCGGGTAGGGGGCAGTTCCTACGATCGTGGCGGCAGGGTCTTCTGGCGCAGGATGTAGATCGTCACCAGCACCGCGCTGGTCAGCATGAACCCGCGTGCCCAGGGCAATGGCACCAGGTAGCAAGAGATGCCAATGCTCAGCCACATCAGGCCGATTGCATAGACTTTGCCCTTGAGTGGGATGCCGTTGCCATCGAGGTAATCCCGAATCCAAGGACCCAGGCGCGGATGGTTGACCAGCCAGTCGTAGAAGCGCGGTGAACTACGGGCAAAGCAGCCGGCAGCCAATAGCAGGAAGGGGGTGGTCGGCAAGACCGGCAGGAAGATTCCGATCACCCCGAGCACTACGCTCAACCAGCCAATGGCCAGCAGCACGTAGCGCACAATCGGGGAGCGGTTGCCCATGGGCGCCACGGGCGGGGGACTCAGTGATGGCGAGGCTTGAGGATCGCCGGTTTTTCGTCGGGGGCGTTGCACAGCAGGTACAGGGCGGTCAGTGCTTCCGGGATCTGTACGATCATGTCGTCCATCAGATTGGCATCGCTGGCGATGTCGGCGAACTCAGGCTGGTCGTCGAACAGGCCGGAACCGACCATGATCGGCAGCAGCATTTCGCTGACTTCTTCCTCGGCGGTTTCGAACCAGGCGGCTTCACGCAGGAACACACCTTCCATGAAACCAATGCACCAGCCGCGCAGGTCGGAGTCGTCCGGCTCTTCGCCGAGGTCGAGCTCGCAGGGCAGCTCGAACTCTTCATCGGAGGCCAGTTGGCGGGAGATGTGGGCCTTGAGCTGGATCAGGGTTTCTTCGATCTCGCTGCGCTGGGCCTCATCCTTGTAGTGCGGCTCTTCGGCGAACAGGGCGTCGATCCATTCACGATCAGGAACCGGTTCGGAGCAGATCGACAGCGCAGTCAGGTAGCCATGGGCGGCCACGTAGTCCAGCGCCTCGTCATGCAGCTCATCGGCATCGAGGAAGGCTTGCAGGCGGTTTAGTTGCTCAGCGAAGGACATTGAAAGACTACCTTGGGAATATACGATGCTGAATTCTAGGCTTTCTTGAGCGTGCAGGCCAGCCGCACGGCATATTTGCAAGGTTTTCAGATGGGCCGCTATTCGTCAGCGGCGCCCTTTGCCGGGGAGTGCTCGGGTATACTGCCGCGTTTTGTGATGCCCCTGCAGGCCGGATGCGGTTGCGGGAAAAGTTCGCTTACGGATTATTTTCCGGCCAGGCGTGCTTTTTCAGCCAGCCTGTACAGAGGGATTTCGGTGGAATTTGGAGTTTTTCATGCTTGAACAGGCTCAACGCGTCCTCAAGGACATCTTCGGCTACGACAGCTTTCGTGGCCGCCAGGGTGCGATCATTGAGCGCGTGGCCAGCGGCGGTGATGCCCTGGTCCTGATGCCTACCGGCGGCGGTAAGTCGTTGTGCTTCCAAGTGCCGGCATTGTTGCGCGAAGGGCTGGCGGTGGTGGTCTCGCCGTTGATCGCGCTGATGGACGATCAAGTGGCCACCCTGGAAGAACTGGGCGTCGCCGCCGCCGCGTTGAACTCTACCCTGAGCGCCGAGCAGCAGCGCGACCTGGCGGCGCGGATCCGCCGCGGCGAAGTGAAAATGCTCTACCTGGCGCCCGAGCGTCTCGTCCAGCCGCGGATGCTGGCGTTCCTGCAGAGCCTGGAAATCTCCCTGTTCGCAATCGACGAGGCCCACTGTGTATCCCAGTGGGGCCACGATTTCCGCCGTGAATACCTGCAATTGGGGCAACTGGCCGAACTGTTCCCCAACGTGCCGCGCATCGCCCTGACCGCCACGGCCGATAAGCGCACCCGCGAAGAGATCGTCGAGCGCCTGCACCTGCAGAACGCCGAGCGTTTTCTCTCCAGCTTCGACCGTCCGAATATCTTTTACCGCATCGTGCCCAAGGAACAGCCGCGCAAGCAGTTGCTGGCGTTCCTTTCGGAGCGGCGCAGCGATGCCGGGATTGTCTACTGCCTGTCGCGCAAGAAGGTCGATGAAGTGGCGGCGTTCCTGTGCGAGCAGGGCTACCCTGCGCTGCCTTACCACGCTGGCCTGCCCAACGAACTGCGGGCCTACCACCAGAAGCGCTTCCTCAACGAGGAAGGCCTGATCATGGTCGCGACCATTGCGTTTGGCATGGGCATCGACAAGTCCAACGTGCGCTTCGTGGCCCATATGGACTTGCCCAAATCCCTGGAAGCGTACTACCAGGAAACCGGGCGGGCCGGGCGTGATGGCCTGCCGGCGGATGCCTGGATGGTCTACGGCCTGCAGGATGTGGTGATGCTCAAGCAGATGCTGCAGAACTCCGAGGGCGATGAGCGCCACAAGCGCCTGGAGCAGCACAAGCTCGACGCCATGCTGTCGCTGTGCGAAGAAACCCGCTGCCGTCGCCAGACCTTGCTCGCCTATTTCGACGAAGACATGCCCCAGCCCTGCGGGCATTGCGACAACTGTGTGGATGGCGTGCAGACCTGGGATGCCACTGAGCCAGCACGTCAGGGCCTGTCGGCGATCTTCCGTACCGGCCAGCGTTATGGCGTCGGCCATCTGGTGGATGTGCTGCTGGGCAAGGACAACGAAAAAATCCGCAGCTTTGGCCACCAGCACCTGTCGGTGTATGGCGTGGGCAAGGCGCGGGCTGAAGGCGAATGGCGCTCGCTGTTCCGCCAGATGGTGGCCCGTGGCCTGGTGGATATCGACCTGGAAGGCTACGGCGGCCTGCGCTTGAACGACAGTTGCCGGCCACTGCTCAAAGGCGAGGTCAGCCTGGAGCTGCGCCGCGACCTCAAGCCGCAGACCACTGCCAAATCCAGCAGCACCAGCCAGGCCAGCCAACTGGTGCGTGGCGAAGAGCGCGAGCAGTGGGAAGCCCTGCGTGCCTTGCGCCGCAAGCTGGCACAAGAGCACAGCGTGCCGCCCTACGTCATCTTCCCCGACTCCACCTTGCTGGAAATGTTGCGCGAGCAGCCCACCACCATGGCCGAAATGGCCCGGGTCAGTGGCGTCGGCGCGCGCAAGCTGGAGCGTTATGGCCAGGCCTTCCTGGAAGTACTGGGCGGCCAGGCCGAGGCGCCGAAGGAAGTCGCCGATATCCGCCACGAACTGATCAGCCTGGCCCGCGCCGGCATGACCCCGATCCAGATCGCCGGGCAGTTGCAGTGCTCGGAAAAGAACGTCTACACCTTGCTGGCCGAGTCCATTGGCAAGCAACAGCTGTCACTGGAACAGGCCCTTGATCTGCCGGAAGACTTGCTGGGTGAAATCCAGGATGCGTTTCTCGATGGTGAAGGCGAGTTGCCACCTGTTTCCGATATAGCACCGCTGTTCACCGGGCGGGTGCCTGAGGGTGTTTTGTACTGTGTACGGGCCGCTTTGCAGTCGGAATTCGAGATTTGATGCGTCAATTACGACAATGTAACGAATCAGTACATTGCAAGCCTTGCCTACTGTCATAGGTCATGCTTAGCTGACTAATAATTAGCCACACTTTATTTTCAGTCTAACCCATGAGTTTTTTATGCCGTTAACCGATCAACACCGTTTTGGCATGCAGTTGGCGCAAATGTCCCGTGGCTGGCGCGCCGAGTTGGATCGCCGTCTGGCAGGGCTTGGGCTGTCCCAGGCCCGTTGGCTGGTGCTGCTGCATCTGGCCCGCTTTGAAGAAGCGCCGACCCAGCGTGAGCTGGCCCAGAGCGTCGGGGTGGAAGGGCCCACATTGGCGCGTCTGCTCGACAGCCTGGAAAGCCAGGGTCTGGTGCAACGCCAGGCTGTGCTAGAAGACCGGCGCGCCAAGCGCATTGTGTTGTGTGATCCGGCAAGGCCGCTGATTGATCAGATCGAGACCATTGCCACGGCTTTGCGCCAGGAGCTTTTTGTGGGGGTCGATGAGGAGGATATGCGGGTGTGCATGCGGGTGCATGGGCATATCCTGGCGAACCTGGAAAAGACCTGATCCGATTACGCCGCTGATCAAAATGTGGGGGCGGGCTTGCTCGCGATGGCGTCGGGTCAGTTACTGGATATTTGGCTGACACTCCGTCATCGCGGGCAAGCCCGCTCCCACACAAGCCTGCTCCACCTCGGCTAAGTGTTTTTCTTAGAACGTCTGCCCAAGATTCAGATACACCGCCTTCTGATTGTCATCATTGAACCCATAACTGAAATTCAACGGCCCCAGCGGTGTATCAAACCCGAGGAAGATGCTCGCGGCATTGATATAGCCACTGTCGAATTCATTGTCGTTGTTCCACGCCCGCCCCCGTTCCAGGGAGGCGCCCAGGTACAGTGGGAAGTCCAGCGGCAGGTACGAGCGTGGGGTCAGGCGGCGGTAGTAGACGGCGCGCATCAGGCTGATGTTCTGCCCGGAAATCGCATCCTGGCGGAACCCTGACAGCTGCCGCGCACCGCCCAGCAGGAAGCTGGAAATCACCACGTCTGAATTATCCAGGGTGCGCCCGTAGCGACCGCCCAATACCAGAGTGTCCGGGCCGTGGCTCATGGCCTTGTCCAGCTTGAACTCCCATTGCCGGTAGCGCTGGTCGGAGCCCAGGCCGGGTTCGAATTCGCGGTAGGCCAGGCCAATGTCTTCGCCGGTATGGGGGAAGTACACGTTATCCAGGGAGTCGAACGAGTACTTCAGTTCGTAGAAGCCCTCGCTGAAGCTCACGCTTGGCAGGTCGCGGTCGCCAATGCGCACATCGGCCTTGCCCCAGGCCTCGCCGACACCGAAGCGGATTTCGCCGCTGTTGCCGATCT
This sequence comes from Pseudomonas sp. WS 5412, assembly GCF_012985615.1. Classification (NCBI taxonomy): domain Bacteria; kingdom Pseudomonadati; phylum Pseudomonadota; class Gammaproteobacteria; order Pseudomonadales; family Pseudomonadaceae; genus Pseudomonas; species Pseudomonas sp. WS 5412. The sequence goes on along the minus strand of NZ_JAARMB010000025.1, from coordinate 34,663 downwards.
GCCGGCCGACGTTCAAGCCAAAACCATAGCGCTCCAGGCGGTACTCGGAGATAGGGTCGTTATCCAGGATCAGTTCGACGTTCTGCGCCTGGGCGCTGATATAGGGGGCGACGAAATAGCGGGAGCCGGTATCCATCGGCTGATAGAACTCGCTGTACAGCTCCTGGCGATCACCGATCTGCACCCGGGTCAGCCATTCGGCGCCGAGGCGGTTGATGCCGTTGATGCGGTAGCTGGCGCCGAGGTTGAAGGCGCTGTCGCCGCGCATGTCATCGGACAGGTTGAGCCCCAGGCGCAGGTAGTCGGTGCCGCTGCGTTTGCCGCGCGCGCTGATGACCAGGGTGTTGTCCGGGCCTTTTTTCACCACGCGGTATTGCACCTGTTCGAAGTAATCCAGGCCGTACAGGGTGCCCATATCCGATTGCAGGCGCGCCAGGTTCAGGGGCTCGCCAATGGGTTGGCGGATGTAGTAGCGGATCACGTCGTCGCCGACTTTCGAGTCGTTCTCCACCTTGATTGCGGTAATCGTCGGGTTGCGCTGGCCCGGCGTGCGGGCGGCGGTCAGTTCGGCGTCCACGGACCCGGTTGGGCGCAGGCGTGCCAGGCGGGTATCCAGCGCGCGGGTGGCGCGGTAGCCGGCGTCGATCATGTCTTTGGCGCGGCCAAAATCGGTCACGCCATACGCGGCCAATGGTGGCTGGATCAGCACATCGCCTGCGTGCAGGGCCTTGAGTTGTTCTTCGGAATTTCGGCGGGTCATCAGGGTGATGGACTGGTTGAGCACATCCACCACCGTCGTCAATTGCTTGCGGCTGCGCAAGGGCGTGCCGATATCCACCACAATGGCGATATCGACCCCCATCTCACGCGCCACATCCAGGGGGATGTTGTCGGTCATGCCGCCATCCACCAGCAGCCGGCCGTCCAGCTCCACCGGGGCGAACACTGCGGGGATCGACATGCTGGCGCGAATCACCTGGGGCAGATGGCCCTTGCGAAACACCACTTTTTCGCCGCTGGTGATGTCAGTGGCCACGGCGCGGAATGGAATCGGCAGCTTGTCGAAGTCGCGGGTGTTGCTGCTGTGGGCGAACATGCTCTCCAGCAGCAGCGCCAGGTTCTGGCCCTGGATCACGCCCAGGGGCAGGCCCAGGCTGCCGTCATCGCGAAAACTCAGTTTCTGCTTGATCAGGAAGTCCCGGTCATCCTGTTTGCGCCGGAACGGCACGTCTTCCCTGGGCGGGGCATCGGACAGCGCCAACTGCCAGTCGATGCTCAGGGCGAGCTTTTCCAGTTCATCGATCTTGTAGCCTGATGCGTACAGCCCGCCAATCACCGCGCCCATGCTGGTGCCGGCAATCGCGTCGATGTGGATGCCTTGCTCTTCCAGGGCCTTGAGCACGCCGATGTGGGCCAGGCCGCGGGCAGCGCCGCCGGAGAGCACCAGGCCGATTTTCGGGCGCGGGGCTTCCACGGCGTGGACAAAGACAGGGAGTAGGCACAGCAACAGGCAGGACAACAGGCGGCGCATCATCAATCTCGGGGCTGGACGATAAAGGCCGGTATTATAGCCATCCGATTCACCTGTCCCGTCATGCAGGAGTCTGTCATTTCATGTCCACTGCCAAGCCTGAGATTGTCATCACCTATTGCACCCAATGCCAGTGGCTGCTGCGCGCTGCGTGGCTGGCCCAGGAACTGTTGAGCACCTTTGCCGATGACCTCGGCAAAGTGGCGCTGGAGCCGGCGACCGGCGGGGCATTTCGCATTACGTGCGACGGTGTACAGATCTGGGAGCGCAAGGCTGATGGAGGGTTCCCGGAGGCCAAGGTGCTCAAGCAGCGGGTGCGCGACCAGATTGATCCGCAGCGAGACCTGGGGCACAACGACCGCGCCTCGTAAACGGCACTGCCGGCGCTTGGCCGGCAGTGTCGGGTGCTTTACTTGGCGGCCATTTTATTCTTGATCCAGCCGACGACAAACGTCAGCACCAAGCCGCCCACACCACCGCCAACGATATTGCTGCCCACCGCCGCAACATCCAGGGCTCCGCCCGCCGGCATGCCGCTGATGGCCGAGACGATCTGCCCCAGCACCAGGCCGCCGACGCCGCCGACCAGGGTGTTGAGCCCGGAACCCAGGCCTTGCTTGCTCAGGCCGGCGATATTGCCGCCGACCGCGCCGCTGATGATCTGAATGATCAGGGTGATAAACATGTCCATGGTGAAACTCCTGCAGAGCGTTAGGGGAGTGACCACTCGCATGCAGCAACTTCAAGGACCACGGCTGTCGTCGAGGAGTCTGTATCCGTTGAACGACAGCTGACTGTTGCGGATACAAAAAGTATAGATCAGGCCGCGGCCGCCGGTTGTCTGGCCTTGACAGGGCGGCTCATCAAGCCTGAGACGACTATGGCGGCAATAATCAGCACACCGCCCAGCAGCATGCGCAGGGTCGGGGTTTCGCTGAACAGCAGCCAGGCCACGGTGATGCCATACACCGGCTCCATGGCGAATACCACAGCAGCGGTGCGCGCTTTGAGCACCTTGAGGCTGGCGACAAACAAACTGTGGGCCAGGCCGGTACAGAACACCCCCAACAGGCCGATCCACAACCAGTCCAGGGCGCGTACTTCTGCGAGGCCTGGGGCCGCGACAGGTAGCAGGCACAGGGCGACTACCACGTTCTGGCACAAGGCCGCCTGCACGGGCGGGATGCTGGCGCTGGCCCGGTTGTTCAATGACAGCAGCGAGAACAGCAGGCCCGAGACCACGGCCCAGACCAGGCCGCTGGTGGCCTGGCTGGCGAGGTCGAAGTCCGGGGTGACCAGCACCAGGCCGACGCTGACCAGCACCACCAGCACCATTTCATTGGCGCGGATCCGCTCGCGAAAGATCAGCCCTTCGAGGATCACCGTAAACGCCGGGAACGTGGTGAAACCCAGCGTCGCAATCGCCACGCCGGCCACTTTTACCGCAATAAAGAAACTCACCCAGTGCCCGGCCAGCAGCAAGCCGCTGAGCAGCAGGCGCCGCAGGTCGGCGCTGTACAGCTTGTGCCAGGGGGTGTTGCTGGCGAAGCGGGCGAATAATGCCAGGGCTAGCACGGCGAAGGCGGCGCGGCCAAACACGATAATGCTCGGCGAGGCGGCGGCGAGCTTGCCGAAGACGCCGGTGAGGCCAAACATTAATGCACCGATGTGCAGGGCGCCGAGGGCTGTGCGCGGGGTCATGACAATCCTTAAAACAGTGGGCAAGCAGGCATCCAGTCTAGAGCGCCTGGCGCCTGGGTGTCTGTCGTGGGAATCGCCGGTTTTATCGCAGGACTAGCGCCGGTTGTCGAGTCGGCGCAAGGCTCCGGGCGAGCTGCCGAACTCGCGCAACACGGCGGCGGCAAACGCACTTTGCGAGGCATAGCCAACCCGCGCGGCGATCTCGCCAATCGGCAGGAGGCTGTCGCGCAGCAAGCCACGGGCCATTTGCAGGCGACGATTGCGGATGTAGTCCATGGGAGTCAGCCCGCATTCGGTGACAAAGCGTGCGTGCAGGCGGGCGACGGACATATCCGCCAGCCGTGCCAGATCCGCGACCTGCAGCGGGTAGGCCGCATGCTGGTCGATATGGGCATTGAATGCGCCATAGGGCAGGCGTCGTGCGCCGGTGTGCGCAGGTGGTTGGCCATTGAGCGTGGCCAGTAGCAGCACCGCACCTTGTTGGGCGATCAAGGGGTCATCCAGTGCGCCGCTCGCCAGCCAGTTGACCAACTGGCCCTGGCGGCTATCCAGGCTCACCCGCGCCGGCCGATCCAGCAGGCGGCGACTGGCATCCGCGTGCTCGCCCAAGGATTGCACCATCCACTGTTCGTCGGGCACATCCAGTACCAGGCAGTGGCTGCCCTGGGGGCTGCCGCAGGCGTGATGGGTGGAGAAGGGCAGGACCATCACCCCTTGCGGGCAAACTTCGCCGCCGATGCCTTCCACCTCGAAATCCAGGCGGCCGGCCAGGCCGAACACCAGTTGCGCATGGTCATGGCTATGGGCAATCAGGTCGTGGGTGTAATGGCGCAGCGTGAGGGTCGGTCTCATCGCAATCTCCCGGGCAGGCCGGCAGTTTACACCGCCCGACGGGCGGCGGGCGCTGTCATCTGACTGACGCAAGACTGTCATGGGCTATTAATTGCCCGGGCGCAAGCTGGCGAAAACACCCCTGAGGTATGCCCATGACCAGCGCCGAGCTCGCCAAACCCAGCCGCAAGCAACGGGTTCGTACCCTGTGGATCTCCGACGTGCACCTGGGCACCCGGGACTGCCAGGCCGAACATCTGTCGCAGTTCCTCAAGGGCTACCACGCCGACAAGGTGTACCTGGTGGGCGATATCATCGACGGCTGGAAACTGCGCAGCGGCATGTACTGGCCCCAGGCCCACACCAACGTGATCCGCCGCCTGCTGACCATGAGCAAGCGTGGCACCGAGGTGATCTACGTCACCGGCAACCACGACGAGTTCCTGCGCCGCTATTCCAAGCTGATCCTGGGCAATATCCAACTGGTGGACGAAGCGGTGCATGTGACTGCCGATGGCCGGCATCTGCTGGTGATCCACGGCGACCAGTTCGACGTGATCACCCGTTACCACCGTTGGCTGGCGTTTCTTGGCGATTCGGCCTACGAGTTCACCCTGACCCTCAACCGCTGGCTGAACCACTGGCGGGCGCGTTATGGCTATGGCTACTGGTCGCTGTCGGCGTACCTCAAGCATAAGGTGAAGACAGCGGTGAGCTTTATCAGCGATTTCGAGGAAGCCATCGCCCATGAAGTGACCAAACGCGAGCTGCACGGCGTGGTGTGCGGGCATATCCACCATGCGGAGATTCGCAAGGTGGGAGAGGTGGACTACCTCAATTGCGGGGATTGGGTGGAGTCGTGCACGGCATTGATCGAGCACTTGGATGGGCATATCGAGTTGTATCGGTTGGCGGATGCCCAGGCCAAGGAGGCGCAGGTCAAGGCCGAGATGGTTGCTGGCTGAAGATCGCCTCGGTCAAAAAATGTGGGAGCGGGCTTGCTCCCACATTTGGATAGCGTTTTGTCTTAGGGTTTACATACGTGCGCAATGGCATCGGCAAGCAACCCCAGGCGCGTCTCATCAATCCCGGCCACGTTGGCCCGCCCGGAACTGACCATGTACACGCTGTGTTTTTCCCGCAGCTGTTTCACCTGTTCGGCGCTCAAGCCGGTATAGGAAAACATCCCGCGCTGCACGCCGACATGGGCAAAACGCTCAGACAGCCCATGGGGCGCCAGCGCTTCGACCAGGCCCGAACGCAATTGCGCGATACGCGAGCGCATGCCTTCAACTTCGCTGCTCCACAGCTGTTTGAGCTCGCTATCACCGAGGATGGTCGAGACTACGGCAGCCCCATGATCCGGCGGTGTCGACCACAGGTTGCGTGCGATAAACGCCAGTTGGCTGCGCACATCCAGCAGCTTCTCGGCATCGTTGGCACACACAATCAGCGCGCCGACGCGGTCGCTGTACAAGCCGAAATTCTTCGAGCAGGAGCTGGTGATCAGCACCTCAGGCAGTTCATCGGCAAACAAGCGCACCGCCCACGCGTCCTGTTCCAGGCCATCGCCAAAACCCTGATAGGCGAAGTCGATCAGCGGCAGCAGTTGGCGCTCGCGCACGATCTGCAGGACCTGGCGCCAGTCGTCCTGGGACAGGTCGAAGCCGGTAGGGTTATGGCAGCAGGCATGCAGCAGCACCACGTCGCCCTCGGGCACCGTGGCCAGGGTGGCGAGCATGGCTGGTACGTCGAGGCGGTTGTCACTGCCCACATAGGGGTAGTGGCTGACCTTGAGTCCGGCCTTGGCGAAGATGGTTTCGTGGATCGGCCACGTCGGGTTGCTCAGCCACACGCCACGGCCTGGCAGGCTGTGGGCGATAAAGTCGGCGCTCAAGCGCAGGGCGCCGGTGCCACCCGGGGTTTGCGTGGCGCCGGCGCGTTGTGCCTTGAGCAGCGCGGAATCGGCGCCCAGCACCAATTCACTGATCAGGCGGCCGAAAGTCGGGTCGCCATGCCCGCCGATGTAAGTCTTGGTGGTTTGCTGGTCGACCAGGCGCTGCTCGGCGCGTTTGACCGCCTGCAGGATCGGGGTCAAGCCCTGGGCATCTTTATAGACGCCTACGCCAAGGTCGAACTTTTGCGGGTTGGTGTCCTTGGCATAGGACTCCATAAGCCCCAGGATCGGATCACCGGGCACCCGGCCAATCGCGGCGAAATGCATTACTTGCGGCCCTCGGCGTCCTTGGCCACTTCGTCAGTGCGTGCGGCCATGATGAAGTCGTTGCGGTGCAGGCCCTTGATGGAGTGGCTCCACCAGGTCACGGTGACTTTGCCCCATTCGGTCAGCAGGCCAGGGTGATGACCTTCAGCCTCGGAGATTTCGCCCATGGCGTTGGTAAAGGCCAGGGCGAATTTGAAGTTCTTGAACAGGAATACTTTTTCCAGTTGCATCACGCCGTCGCGCACTTCGATGTTCCAGTCGGGGATCTGCTTGATCAGCGCCGGCAGTTCTGCGTCGCTGACTTGTGGGGCATCGGCGCGGCAGGCTTCGCAATGGGCTTGGTTCAAGGTGGTCATAACGGTGTTCCTGAAATCGAGTATGTGGAATTCGGTTGCCAGTCGCGTCACCCTAAAGCAACGCGCGGCCAGGGAACAGACTCACCTGGCCTTTAAAGCATCAGTTCAAGCCGCCTTGGGCTTGGGGGGAAACTTTGGTGCATGCAACCCCAGCTGCATGCCGCGTTCGACCATGCCCATGATGTCTTCCTGCGCCACTTCGAACAGGCGCTTGAGGTTGGGCAGGGCGAAATACAGCGGCTGCAGGATGTCGATGCGATACGGCGTGCGCATGGCTTCCAGCGGGTCGAAGGCCTGATGCTCGGGCTCATCCGACAGGCAGTACACCGTCTCTTTCGGTGACGACAAAATACCGCCACCGTAGATGCGCCGGCCTTGGGGGGTGTCCACCAGGCCAAACTCGATGGTCATCCAGTACAGGCGCGCCAGGTACACGCGCTGCTCCTTGGTGGCCGCCAGGCCGAGCTTGCCGTAGGTGTGGGTGAATTCGGCGAACCAGGGGTTGGTCAGCAGTGGGCAGTGGCCGAAAATCTCGTGGAAAATATCCGGCTCTTGCAGGTAATCCAGCTCTTCGCGGGTACGAATAAAGGTCGCCACCGGAAACTGCTTGTTGGCGAGCAATTCAAAGAAGGTCTGGAAGGGGATCAGCGCCGGCACCCGCGCCACCTGCCAGCCAGTAGTTTCGGCCAGCACTTTGTTGATTTCGGCGAGTTGCGGAATACGGTCATGGGGCAGGCCGAGCTTGTCGATGCCGTCCAGGTATTCCTGGCAGGCGCGACCCTCGATCACTTTCAGTTGACGGGTGATCAGGGTGTTCCACACCGCGTGTTCTTCGGGCGGGTAGTGGATAAAACCTTGCGCATCGGGCTCGCGGGCCACGTAGTGCGTCTGTTTCATACGGCTCTCCTGCTAGGCATTCGTTCTTGTTATGTCCTGCTATGGGCTTATTGATACTCCGCCTGGCCGTGGATTCCACCCGCTGTTAAGGGAAGCCTGTAGGAAAAGTCGGTGTCTTTCGTAAAGTATTCGTTACGATTTTGCCGTCGAGCACGCTGCATTGCGTTTTGCTGGTTTGAAAAGGGCGCTGGCTGTCACATAATCTTGACGACTATCTGCGTCCGGTGACAAAAAGACGCAGCCCGATCAGCCCTCCTACAACAAACCGGGCCTTTACATGCGTATCAAAGTGCATTGCCAGAACCGCATCGGCATCCTGCGGGACATCCTCAACCTGCTGGTGGAGTACGGGGTCAACGTGGCCAAGGGCGAGGTTGGCGGCGAGCATGGCAATGCCATCTACCTGTACTGCCCGAACCTGGTGAATATGCAATTTCAGGCCCTGCGCCCGCAGTTCGAGGCGATTGCCGGGGTGTTTGGCGTCAAGCGGGTAGGGCTGATGCCCAGCGAGCGCCGGCACATGGAACTCAACGCCTTGTTGGGGGCGTTGGAATTCCCGGTGCTGTCCATCGACATGGGCGGCTCGATTGTCGCGGCCAACCGCGCGGCGGCGCAGTTGCTCGGGGTGCGGGTGGACGAAGTGCCGGGGATTCCCCTGTCACGCTACGCCGAGGACTTCGACCTGCCGGAGCTGGTGCGTGCCAGCAAGTCGCGGATCAATGGCCTGCGGGTCAAGGTCAAGGGCGACGTGTTTCTCGCCGACATCGCCCCGCTGCAATCCTCCGAACATGACGACAGCGAAGCTATGGCCGGCGCTGTACTGACTCTGCACCGCGCCGACCGGGTCGGTGAGCGCATCTACAATGTGCGCAAGCAGGAGCTGCGAGGCTTCGACAGCATTTTCCAGAGCTCTAAAGTGATGGCGGCGGTGGTGCGTGAAGCCCGGCGCATGGCGCCTCTCGATGCGCCCCTATTAATAGAAGGCGAAACCGGCACCGGTAAAGAATTGTTGGCGCGCGCCTGTCACCTGGCCAGCCCACGTGGGCAGTCGCCGTTGATGGCACTCAATTGCGCGGGGTTACCGGAGTCGATGGCCGAGACCGAGCTGTTCGGCTACGGCCCTGGCGCGTTTGAAGGCGCGCGGGCAGAGGGCAAGTTGGGGCTGTTGGAACTGACGGCGGGCGGTACGTTGTTTCTGGATGGCGTGGGTGAAATGAGCGCGCGATTGCAGGTGAAATTGCTGCGCTTTCTGCAGGACGGCTGCTTCCGGCGCGTGGGCAGTGATGAAGAGGTTTACCTGGATGTGCGAGTGATTTGCGCGACCCAGGTGGACTTATCGGAATTGTGTGCCCGTGGCGAGTTTCGCCAGGACCTGTATCACCGGCTCAATGTGTTGTCGTTGCATATCCCGCCGCTGCGCGAATGCCTCGACGGTTTACCGCCGCTGGTCGAGCACTTTATCGACCAGGCCAGCCGCCTGATTGGCTGCCCGCTGCCCAAGCTGGCGCCGGCGGCCATGGAGCGCCTCAGCCACTACCATTGGCCGGGCAATGTGCGGCAGTTGGAAAACGTGCTGTTCCAGGCGGTGTCGCTGTGTGAGGGCGGCACGATCAAGGTTGAACATATTCGCTTGCCGGACTACGGCGTGCGTCAGCCGCTTGGCGACTTTTCCCTGGAGGGTGGCTTGGAGGAGATCGTCGGGCGGTTTGAAAAGGCCGTGCTCGAAAGCCTGTATGCCGAGCACCCCAGCAGTCGCTTGCTGGGTAAGCGCCTGGGCGTGTCCCACACCACCATCGCCAATAAATTGCGCGATTACGAAGTGCTCAAGGCCGACAAATAAGCCCCTGACACAACGGGATAAAAATGTGGGAGCGGGCTTGCTCGCGAAGGCGGTGGATCAGTCAATACAGGTACCGACTGATCCACCGCCTTCGCGAGCAAGCCCGCTCCCACAATGGATCTGTGTTAATGCCAAGACCGGTGTTTGCCGCAACCGGCAGAACTCCGCCGTTTTTCCGACTCGTCCTGCCCCTCCAATAATCCTTGATACGCCCCAACCCCTTGCCCCGCCTGCCTTTCCCCGACTTTTAAAAAGTTGGTGCGCAAATTGCTAAAGACTCCTCAGTACATCGGTGGGCGGCAAACGTCCGTCAGTAAGAGGAATGAGCGTGGACAAGTACCTTTATGTGGCAATGACCGGCGCCAGCCAGAATGCTCTGGCGCAAAAGGCTCATGCCAACAACCTGGCGAACATTTCCACCAACGGTTTTCAGCGTGACCTGGAGCAGGCCCGTTCGATGCCGGTGTTTGGTGACAGCTTTCCGGCGCGGGCGTTTGCCCTGACCGAGCGTCCTGGTACCGATTTTTCTCCGGGTTCGATGGTCGAGACCGGCCGTGACCTGGACGTTGCCGTCGGCGGCGATGGCTGGATCGCCGTGCAAACCCCCGATGGCGGCGAAGCCTACGTGCGCACCGCGAGCATGAATATCGACGCACTGGGCGTGCTGCGGGCCGGCAACGGCATGCCGATCATGGGCAATGGCGGGCCGATTTCGGTGCCACCCGAGCAGAAGGTCGAAGTCGGCGAAGACGGCACCATTAGCATCCGCGCCATGGGCGAAGGCCCACGGGTGATGGCAGAGGTGGACCGTATCAAGCTGGTCAAGCCGGACCTGGCCAATATGACCAAGGGCCTGGATGGCGCGATCCACACCAAGGACGGCCAACCGGCGGTGGCCGATGCCAGTGTCAAGGTGAATTCGGGCTTCCTGCAGTCGAGCAACGTCAATGCCGTCGAAGAAATGACGGCGGTGCTGGCCCTGTCCAAGCAGTTCGAATTGCACGTGAAAATGATGAACAGCGCCAAAGAAGACGACCAGGCCATGACTCGCGTCATGCAGATGAGCTGATTGCAGCGCCACTGACTACTAATTTTGTAACGCGGCGCCAACAAACAGGCGCACGAAGGAGAACAGCATGCTTCCGGCTCTATGGGTTGCCAAAACCGGTCTGTCCGCCCAGGACACCAACCTGACCGTTATTTCCAACAACCTGGCGAACGTTTCGACCACGGGCTTCAAACGTGATCGCGCCGAGTTCCAGGACCTGCTCTATCAGATCAAGCGCCAGCCGGGTGCGCAGTCGACCCAGGACAGCGAATTGCCGTCGGGCCTGCAAGTGGGTACCGGTGTGTCCATCGTCGGCACCCAGAAGAACTTCACCGCCGGCAACCTGCAGCAAACCGGGCAGCCGCTGGACATGGCGATCAATGGCCGTGGCTTCTTCCAGATCCTGCAGCCGGATGGCACTACTTCCTACACCCGTGACGGCACCTTCCACCTGGACTCCAACGGCCAGGTCGTGACCGCCAACGGTTTTGCCCTGGAGCCGGCGATTGTCGTGCCCAACGATGCCCAGACCTTCACTGTCGGCGCCGACGGCACCGTGTCCGTCACCATCGCCGGCAACCCGGCGTCGCAAGTGATCGGCAACCTGCAGACCGCCGACTTCATCAACCCGGCCGGCCTGCAAGCCACCGGGAACAACCTGTTCCTGGAAACCGCTGCCAGCGGCGCGCCGCAAGTCGGCACGCCGGGCCTCAACGGGTTTGGCACCACCCTGCAAAGCACCCTGGAAACCTCCAACGTCAGCACCGTGGAAGAGATGGTCAACATGATCACCACCCAGCGTGCCTACGAGATGAACTCCAAGGTGATTTCCACCGCCGACCAGATGCTTTCGTTCGTTACGCAGAATCTGTAATCCAGTCTATGGGGCGCTCATAAGGCGCCTGCAACACCGTGAGGTAAGGGTCATGAGTCGCTTTGTTTCTGTTCTGGCATTGAGTGGGATTGCCGTGCTCGCGGGCTGTGTCGCCCCGACGCCAAAACCCAATGACCCGTACTACGCGCCGGTGTTGCCGCGCACGCCACTGCCAGCCGCTGCCAACAATGGCTCGATCTACCAGGCCGGTTTTGAGCAGAACCTGTACAGCGACCGCAAGGCGTTCCGTGTTGGCGACATCATCACCATCACCCTCAACGAGCGCACCACGGCGAGCAAGAACGCCAACTCCCAGGTGGCCAAGAACAGCAAGACCGGCATCGGCCTGACCTCGCTGTTTGGCGGTGGTTTGAACACCAACAACCCCCTGGGCAGTGGTGACTTGAGCCTGGACGTGGGCTACAGCGGCGACCGCGCCACCAACGGCAGCAGCAAGGCCGGGCAGGGCAACAGCCTGGTGGGTTCGATCACCGTGACCGTGGCCGACGTGCTGCCCAACGGCATCATTGCCGTGCGCGGCGAGAAGTGGATGACCCTCAACACCGGTGACGAACTGGTGCGCATCGCCGGCATGGTGCGCGCGGACGATATCGCCACCGACAACACCGTGCCGTCCACACGGATTGCCGATGCACGCATTACCTATTCGGGTACGGGTTCGTTTGCCGACGCCAGTCAGCCGGGTTGGTTCGACCGTTTCTTCCTTAGCCCGCTGTTCCCTTTCTAGGTGATCACTTTGAATCTCAAACAGCTGATGGCAGCGGTGTTGTTGCTCTCCCTGAGCGTTGCTGCCCAGGCCGAACGCCTGAAGGACATCGCCAGTATTTCCGGGGTGCGCAGCAACCAGTTGATCGGCTACGGCCTGGTGGTGGGGCTCAACGGCACGGGCGACCAGACCACCCAGACCCCGTTCACCCTGCAGACCTTCAACAACATGCTCTCGCAGTTCGGGATCAAGGTGCCGCCAGGTTCGGGCAACGTGCAGTTGAAGAACGTCGCGGCGGTGTCGATCAGTGCCGATCTGCCGGCGTTCTCCAAGCCGGGGCAGGTGGTGGACATCACCGTATCCTCCATTGGTAACTCGAAAAGCCTGCGTGGCGGCACCTTGCTGATGACGCCGCTCAAAGGTATCGACGGCAACGTCTACGCCATCGCCCAGGGCAACCTGGTGGTGGGCGGGTTTGATGCCGAAGGGCGTGACGGTTCGAAGATCACCGTCAACGTGCCATCGGCCGGGCGGATTCCTGGCGGCGCCACGGTGGAACGTACCGTGCCCAGCGGCTTCAACCAGGGCAACAGCCTGACCCTGAACCTCAACCGTTCGGATTTCACCACCGCCAAGCGTGTGGTCGACAAAATCAACGACATGCTCGGCCCAGGCGTGGCCCAGGCCATTGACGGCGGCTCGATCCGCGTGACTGCGCCGCTGGACCCGAGCCAGCGTGTGGACTACCTGTCGATCCTGGAAAACCTTGAGGTCGATCCGGGCCAGGCGGTGGCCAAGGTCATCATCAACTCGCGTACCGGCACTATCGTGATCGGCCAGAACGTCAAGGTGTCGCCAGCGGCCGTGACCCACGGCAGCCTGACCGTGACCATTACCGAAGACCCGATTGTCAGCCAGCCCGGGCCGTTGTCCGGTGGCCAGACCGCCGTGGTCCCGCGTTCGCGGGTCAATGCCCAGCAAGAAGCCAAGCCGATGTTCAAGTTCGGTCCCGGCACCACCCTGGACGAGATTGTCCGTGCGGTGAACCAGGTGGGCGCGGCGCCCGGCGACTTGATGGCGATCCTTGAAGCCCTGAAACAGGCCGGCGCCTTGCAAGCCGACCTGATCGTGATTTGAGGCCATGGCCATGGACATGCGCAAGAGCGGTATCGCCAGCACGGCAGACTCGGGGTCCTACTCCGACCTGAACCGGCTTAACCAGCTCAAGTTCGGCGACAAGAACAGCGACGGCAACATGCGCAAAGTGGCGCAGGAGTTCGAGTCGCTGTTTCTCAACGAGATGCTCAAATCCATGCGCTCGGCCACCGATGCCCTGGGCAAGGACAACCCGCTGAATACTCCGGCGGCCAAGCAGTATCAGGAAATGTACGACCAGCAACTGGCGGTCTCGCTGTCTCGCGAGGGCGGCGGTATCGGCCTAGCGGACGTTTTGCTGCGCCAGATGCAAAAGAACAAGCCGGTGGAAGGGCAGGCCTCGACCCTGCAGGGCCCGGACGTGGCAGAGAAGAAAGTCGACGTGCCGACCCCGATTGCCGCCGGCACCCAGGCGGATGGCCCGTTGGGTCGTTCCAATGGCCAGCGTGCGCTGTGGGCGGCGCGGGTCGAAGTGGCGCCGCGGGCCGATGAAGGCACCCTGCGCAATGACATGGCGCTGATGAATCAGCGCCGCATCGCCCTGCCGAGCAAGCTCACCGATCGCCTGCTGGCCGGTATCGTGCCAGGTGTCGAGGCGACCGGCGCCGCCAAGGCTGCGCCACTGCGCAACAGCGCCGCCGAAGATGGCGTGATCAACGGTGCTGCGCGCACCTTTGCCGCCCGCGATTCGCGCATGCAGATTTACGGCCGCGCCGTGGCCCAGCCACCGCTGGCCCCGGCGAAAAAAGCCTTCAGTTCGCAAGACGAGTTTGTCGCCACCATGCTGCCCATGGCCAAGCAGGCGGCCGAGCGCATCGGCATCGACCCGCGCTACCTGGTGGCCCAGGCTGCCCTGGAAACCGGCTGGGGCAAATCGGTAATGCGCCAGCAAGACGGCAGCAGCAGCCACAACCTGTTTGGCATCAAGGCCGGGCAGAGCTGGCAGGGCGCCCAGGCGCGGGCGATCACTAGTGAGTTTCGCAATGGCGAGATGGTCAAGGAGACGGCGCAGTTCCGTTCCTACGACTCGTACCAGGACAGCTTTCACGACCTCGTGACTTTGTTGCAAAGCAATGAAAGATATAAAGAAGTCTTGAAGTCGGCCGATAACCCGGAACAGTTTGTACGCGAGTTGCAAAAAGCCGGGTATGCAACAGATCCGGCGTACGCCAGCAAGATTTCGCAGATCGCCAAAACCATGAACAGCTACCAAAACTACGCTGCCGCTGGCGCATCCACTCATTTATAAGGTTTGAACCATGGGTTTGCTCAATATCGGGATGTCAGGACTCAATGCGGCTCAGGGATCGCTTGCGACCTTGAGTAACAACATTGCCAACGCCAAGACCCCTGGATACTCGCGTCAGCAGACCATGCAGACCGCCAATGGCATGTCCGCGGCCGGTGGGGTGTTCGTCGGCACCGGCACTACGCTGTCGGATGTACGCCGGGTGTATAACCAGTTCCTCGATACCCAGTTGCAGACCACCACGTCGCTGAATTTTGATGCCAAGGCCTACCTGGACCAGATCGGTTCGGTGGACAAGTTGCTGTCCGACAAGTCCACCGGTGTCGGTGCGGCCTTGAACAGCTTCTTCGCCGCGTTGCAGACGTCTTCGGCCAACCCCAGCGACAACTCCGCGCGCCAGTTGGTCTTGACCATTGCCCAGACTCTGGGCAACCGCTTCAACTCGATTGCGACCGAACTGAACAAACAGAAAGAAGGCATCAACAGCCAGTTGGAGACCATCACCGGCCAGGTCAATCAGTTGACCTCCTCGATTGCCTCCCTCAACCAGCAAATCTTCCAGGCCAAAGGCCAGGGCAACGGGGAGCCGGCGAACCTGCTGGATGCACGCAACGAAGCGGTGCGTTCGCTCAACGAACTGGTAGGGGTCAAGGTCACTGAGTCGGACGGCCATTTCAATGTCTCCCTGGGTACCGGGCAGACCCTGGTCGCGGACGGTGTGTCGAACAAGCTGTCGGCGGTCCCGAGCAAGGACGACAAGAGCCAGTACTCGGTGGTGTTGACCACCAGCGGGCAACCCATGGACGTCAGCTCGGTGATCAGCGGTGGCTCCATCGGTGGCTTGCTGCGTTATCGCCAGGACGTGCTGATGCCGGCCATCAACGACCTGGGGCGTACCGCCATGGTGGTCGGCGAGGCCATCAATACCCAGTTGGGGCAGGGCCTGGACGCCAACGGGCAGTTCGGCGCCGCGCTGTTCAATGACATCAACAGCGTATTTGCCATTGGCCAGCGCAGCGTTGGCGGCTCGAATAACAGTGCCGGCTCCGGCAACCTGAACGTCACGATCAAAGACACCAGCAAACTGAGCACCTTTGACTACAAGGTGACCTTCAGTGACGACAAGAATTACACCGTGCTGCGTTCGGACGGTAAGTCCATGGGCACCTTCGACATCACCCAAACGCCA
Organism: Pseudomonas sp. WS 5412; assembly: GCF_012985615.1. NCBI lineage: Bacteria > Pseudomonadati > Pseudomonadota > Gammaproteobacteria > Pseudomonadales > Pseudomonadaceae > Pseudomonas > Pseudomonas sp. WS 5412. The sequence goes on along the minus strand of NZ_JAARMB010000025.1, from coordinate 19,041 downwards.
CCGGAAATCGACGGCTTCACCCTGGCCCTGGATGGCAAGGGCCCGGTGGCTGCTGGCGATACGTTCAAGGTCAGCCCGACCGCCGGTGGCGCGATGGACCTCAAGGTGGTGATGACCGATCCCAACAAGCTGGCGTTTTCTGCGCCGCTGTTGGCCGAGGGCAACAAGAACAACAGTGGTACTGGCGTGTTCGAACCGCCGACGCTGAGCTTGCCCCTGGATATCCATGGCGGCGCCGGCACCGCGCAGCTGGAAGCGGCGATCAAGGGCGCGATGCCGGTCAAGATGACGTTTGGCGAGCGTGCCGCCGATGGCACCCAGAGCTATGTGATCAATAACGCCCAGGGCCAGCCCATTGGCACCGGCACCATCGTGCCGGGCCAGGACAACAAGCTGACGATCAACGTGCCGTACGTAGACGGTAATGGCGACCCACAGACATTCGGGGTCGACACGGTCATCCGTGGTGAGCCGAAGCCGAACGATAGCTACACCGTGTCGTTCAACAGTGGCGGCAAACTGGACAACCGCAATGCCTTGCAACTGCTCGACCTGCAAACCCGCAAGACCGTGGGCGCCACCGATGGCAATGCCGGCGTGAGCATGAGCACCGCGTACAGCCAGTTGGTCTCGTCCGTGGGTGGCAAGGCCAGCCAGGCCAACGTCGATAACAATGCGACCGGGGCCATGCTCGCGGCCGCCACCTCCAATCGCAGCTCCGTGTCTCAGGTCAACCTGGACGAGGAGGCCGGCGATATGATCCGTTTCCAGCAGTACTACACCGCGTCGTCGCAGATCATTAAAGCTGCGCAAGAAACCTTCAGCACGCTGATCAACAGTCTTTAAGGGAGTTTGAGACGATGCGAATCTCGACCGAACAGTATTTCAATACCACGACTGCGCGTTATACCAACAACTTCTCCAACGTCACCAAGACCCAGCAGCAGATCGACTCCGGCGTGCGCATCCAGACGGCGGCAGATGATCCGGTGGGCGCGGCGCGTTTGCTGCTGCTGCAGCAGCAGCAGGATATGTTGGGGCAGTACGCGGGCAATATCAGCAGCATGAAGAACTCGCTTAACAGCGAGGAAAGCGTGCTTGCCAGTATCGACACCGCCCTGGCGCGCGCGGGTGAGTTGTCGCTCAAGGTGGCGGGCAAGGGCGGTGGCGGTATCAGTGATGACGACCGCAAGGCCGTTGCCGCCGAGATTGGTGAAATCGAGAAGCAGGTCCTGAGCTTGCTTAACAGCAAGGATTCGTCCGGCCATTACCTGTTTGCCGGCGGCAAGAGCGACACCCCGCCATACGCTCGCAACAGCGACGGCACCTACAGCTATCAGGGCGATGAAACGCCGCTGAGCCTGAAGGTTTCCGACACCTTGTCGATGGTGGTCAATGACACCGGCAAGTCGATCCTGGAAGGTACGGTCAATGCGGGGCGTACCCAGGCGACCGGTTCGGTCAACGATGGCAAGGTGCTGGTTTCGGGCGGCATCGTCACGTCGCCGTCGACTTATGACAGCAGCTTCACTGACGGCCAACCATACAAACTGACGTTCCTCAGCAGCACCGAATACACCGTGACGGATGCGGCAGGCAACGACATCACCGCGCAAACCCCGGGTAACGGCAAGTTCGATGCGACCAAGGAAGGCAGTGCTTCGGTCACCGTGCGCGGCGTGACTTTTGATGTCGACCAGAATCTGGGGGATGCCAAGCCCGGTGCTGAGGCTGACGCGGTGTACAAGGACCGTGAATTCACTCTGCAAAGCAAGCCGGACAGCTTCAGTGTCTCGCGTACGCCGAGCAACCAAACCTCGGCGCAGTTGTCGGGCGGCACCGTCACCAGCCAGGCGGACTACAGCAGCACCTTCCCGAACAAAGGCGCGGTGATCAAATTTACCTCGACCACAGAATATGAGGTGTATGCCCAGCCGATCACCGCCGATAGCAAGCCGGTTTCCAGCGGCACTGTGGTGCCTGGTACGCCAGCCCAGCCGGGTCCACCGCCTGTGCCCGCCACGCCAGACAGCATCACGGCAGCTGGCGTGAAGTTTGACATCACCGGCGCACCGGGCACCGGTGACCAGTTCGCCGTGGGCTCCAACACCCACAAGACGCAAAATGCCCTGGATACCCTCAGCCAACTGCGCCAGGCCCTGGAAACCCCTTCTGACGGCGACCCGATTGCCCAGGCCAAGCTGACCGATGTGGTCAATGCTGCCATTACCAATATCAAGGCCTCCCAGGCCCAGGTTGATGGGGTGCGGGGCTCCATTGGTGCGCGGTTGAACTCGCTGGCGATCCAGGAGACGGAGAACACCAGCATGGTGCTGGCCAACAAATCGACCACCGCCGCCATTGGTGATACCGATGTGGCTACCGCCTCGATTGACCTGGCGTTCCAGAAGGCAATGCTGGAGGCCTCGCAGCTGGCCTTTGTGAAAATCTCCCAGTTGAGCCTGTTCAGCCGGATGTAATCGGCCTGGCAAGACCCGACGGCCCACCCTGGAAACAGGGTGGGCCGTTGTCATTTCTGGCGCAGGCTTTTAAACAAAGCGCACAAAAATGAGTGACCTATGAGTCATAAAGCGCATCTTCACTGTATCGTGTGAAAAGGCCAGGGCATCTTTCAGGTCCAGGTCAAGGCGACTTCGATGATTTTTTGCGGGGTTATCCCCTTTATTGTCAGCACTCCTGAAGGATTTTCAGGGGTGTTCTCCAGCTATTTTGTATTGGGAAGCCACAATGATTGGCATAAAAAGCATCGCCAGCTACGTGCCGGCAGAAGGGCTGGACAACTACGCCCAGGGTGCCAAATTCGCCAAGGATGAAGAGTTCATCATTGGCAAGATCGGCTCGGCATTCCTGCCGCGCAAGGATGTTGCACAGGAAACCTCGGATTTGTGCGTCGAGGCGGTCAATGCCTTGTTTGCCAACAACCCCGGGCTCAAGCGTGAGTCGATTGACGCGCTGATCGTCGTGACCCAGAACGGCGACGAAGAAGGGCTGCCGCACACCGCCGCCATCGTCCAGGACAAACTGGGCCTGCCGACCCACGTCGCGGCCTTCGATATCTCCCTGGGCTGCTCCGGCTACGTCTACGGCATCTACGCGATGAAAGGCTTCATGGAAGCCGCCGGCCTGAAAAACGGCCTGCTGGTAACCGCCGACCCGTACTCGAAGATCGTCGACCCGGAAGACCGCAACACCACCATGCTGTTCGGCGACGCCGCCACCGCCACCTGGATGGGCGAAGACGCCCCCTGGCAGTTGGGCAAGGCCAAGTTCGGCACCGACGGCTCCGGCGCACCGCACTTGAAGGTCAGTGATGGCGTGTTCTTCATGAATGGCCGCCAGGTCTTCAACTTCGCATTGCTCAAAGTGCCGGCGCATTTGCACGAGCTGCTCAAAGAGTCGGACCTTGTGGCCGATGACATCGATGCGTTCTGCATCCACCAGGGCAGCGCGGCGATTGTCGACGCCGTGGCGCGGCGTTTTGAAGATGCGCCGGTGGAGAAATTCATCAAGGACATGGTCGAGACCGGCAACACCGTGTCGTCGAGCATTCCGCTGCTGCTGGAAAAGCACGTGATGGACGCCGAGTGGAAGCGCGTCGCCCTGAGCGGGTTTGGCGTGGGCCTGTCGTGGGGCTCGGCGATTATCTATCGGCCGTGATGCTTTGATAGGCTGCATAAAAAACGCCCAGGGTCGAAAGATCATGGGCGTTTTTTTATGCAGGTGTCGAGGCGGTGTTCTGGCGCCAGTAACCCGTGGCTGCTGGCATTTCGGCCATCTATAAGGCCTTGAAATACAAGGGGTGGCACAGGGCTAGCAAAAAAAATCAAAAAAATCCTCAAGCAACCTGCATTCACGACGATAACTATTACGAAGGTTCTCTAGGCCACACCCGGCGGTTGCCAGGGCCGGAAGCCGCAGTATCCAACTCACGAGGATTTCGTCATGGCAATGTCCGTAAACACCAACATCACTTCCCTGGGCGTCCAGAAGAACCTGAACAAAGCCTCCGACGCTTTGAGCCAGTCGATGAACCGTCTGTCTTCCGGCCTGAAAATCAACAGCGCCAAAGACGACGCCGCTGGCATGCAGATCGCCAACCGTCTGAACAACCAGGTCAAAGGCCTGAACGTTGCCATCGCTAACGCCAACAACGGTGTTTCGATCGCCCAGACCGCTGAAGGCGCAATGCAAGAATCCACCAACACCCTGCAGCGTCTGCGTGAACTCGCCCTGCAAGCGGCGAACGGTGATAAAAGCGACGCTGACCGTGTTTCCCTGCAACAAGAATTCACCGCTAAAGTGGGCGAGCTGAACCGCATCGCTTCCACTACCACTTTTGGTGGTCGTAACCTGCTGGACGGTTCGTTCAGCAACGTAGCGTTCCAGATCGGTGCCAACGCCAACGAGACTATCTCGTTCGGTATGACTGACATCAGCTCGACTGCTTTGAAAGGCAACTACAAAGAAGCTAGCGTTGACAGCACCGCGCTGAAAGGCCTGGCTGCTACTGCTACCGGTTCGGTTCTGACTGATAAAGCAACCGTGACGGGTACTGGTCCGGCCGCTATTACCGCTGCTGGTGATAACTTCACCATTAACGGCACAACGATCACCCTGGCTGGTGGTGCTGCTGGTACTGCTGCTGCTGCTGATGCAGTGACAGCCATTAACGCACAAACGGCCACCACTGGTGTTACTGCCAGCGCTGATGCTACCGGTATTTTGAGCCTGTCATCGACCAAGGCTATTACTCTTGCTGCCGGCGCTACTAATGACGGCTTGGCCAAGCTCAACATTGCGGCTGGTGGTCCCACTGCTCCCACCAGCAACCTCACTTCTGCCGGCACCATCTCGGTTAACGGCACAGCCGTGACCTGGGCAAAAAACGCCACCATGACGAGCGTTCTCACCGACCTCGCCAATGCGGCAGGCGGCGCGGCAACTGGTGCTTCGGCCACCTTCACTGAAGGTCGAGTCAAGTTGACCTCGGGTGACGGTGTAGACATCAAGCTGTCTAACACCACAAGCGGTTCGCTGTCGCAGTTGGGCCTGTCGGCTGGCACTACTCAAGCCAAGCTGACCGCTGACACCTCCATTGATGTGAATGGCGTTGAAGTCAAGTTCAAGAAGGGTGACACCGCTGACGCAATCGTTGCTTCGATCAACAGCGCCAGCACTGGTGTAAACGCCACCAAAAACGCTGACGGCACCCTGAACCTGTTCGCTGACAAAGACATCACCATCAAGGACGGTAGCGCCGGTACTGGTCTGGTCGCATTGGGTCTGAAAACCGTTTCCGATGCAGGCACTAAAGCTGCCGTCACCATGGAAACCACCGTTTCCGACCTGAACATCCTGTCCGCCGCTTCGTCCCAGCAAGCCATCCAGGCCCTGGACGACGCTATGCAGCAGATCGACAGCCAGCGTTCGCAGCTGGGTGCGGTGCAAAACCGTTTCGCCAGCACCGTGGCCAACCTGCAGAGCATTTCGCAGAACTCCTCGGCTGCCAAAGGCCGCGTAGAAGACGCTGACTTCGCTTCCGAAGCCGCTGAACTGACCAAGCAACAAACCCTGCAACAGGCTTCCACTGCGATCCTGTCCCAGGCCAACCAACTGCCATCCGCTGTACTGAAGCTGCTTCAGTAATATCGGCTAGCGGTTAATCAACGGGGGGGTGCTAACGTGCCCTTCCGTTTTTTCAGTTTGGAGGTGATGACATGGACATGAGCATCAAGCTGAACGCGTCATACCCGGCTGCTACCACCCAGGCTCCCGCCACGGCTGCGACCCAGGCCAAGCCTGTCCCGCAGGCCGAGACCGAACCCGCCGAGGAGCCACAGCGCGTGGCATTGGAAAAAGCTGTTACCGATATGCGTGAGTTTGTGCAGGCTTCACAGCGCAACCTGGATTTTTCCATCGATGACTCCACCGGCAAAGTGGTAGTCAAGGTGATCGCTACCGACAGTGGCGAAGTGATTCGACAAATTCCATCGGAGACTGCGCTGAAGCTGGCGCAGAACCTGAGCGATGCCAGCAGCCTGTTGTTTGATACAAGGGCTTGAGTTGGCACGAAACATGTTTCTGATTGCTGCTTGGGCGTTCGTACGCCAAAAAAGCGGCAACCGCAGGACAAGGAGAGTAGCAAATGGCTAGTTCAACGATTTCCGGCCCAGGTTCGGGCTACGACACCCAAGCCATCGTCAAGGCGTTGGTGGGGGCCGAACGTGCGCCCAAAGAGGCGCAGATCACCGCCCAGCAGAAAGACACCACCGTCAAGCTATCGGCCGTGGGCACGGTGAAAACGGCACTGGAAGCCTACCAGGCGGCAATCACCAAGTTGAACAATCAGGCCGCCTTCAATGGCCTGGCCGCTACTACCTCCGAAGAAAAAAACGCCAAGGTCACCCTGGGTGACGGCGCGGCCCCTGGCAAGTACCTCCTTGAGGTCGAAAAACTGGCGACTTCGTCGAAGGTCTCCAGCAAGGTTATCGAAGGCGGGGCCTCGGGCAAAGCCAATGCCAGCGATGAAGCCCAGACGCTGACGATTAGCCAGTCGGGTAAAAACTACGATGTATTGGTGCCTGGAGGTGCGACCTTGCAAGAGGTTCGCGAGTCCATCAACACCCAGCTTTCTGCCCAAGGCATCAGTGCCAACGTCCTGAGTGACTCCAACGGCGGACGCCTGGTCTTGACCTCTAGTACCAGTGGTGTAGGTACCGACATCACCCTCAGCGGTGACTCGGAGCTGGCAGTCGGTTATGACAAGGGTGCGCCGCCGGTGAACGCCAAGTATTCCATCGATGGCGTCAAGATGGAGTCCACCAGCAACAAGATCACTTCCGCGATCAGCGGCGTGACCCTGGAACTGCTGGATGGTGACCTGACCAAGAAGGTCAACCTGACCGTAGCCAGCAACACCGACACCCTGAAGACCTCGGTGCAGTCGTTCGTCACCGCCTACAACGCCCTGATGACCGCCATCAACACCCAGACCAAGGTCACCGCCACCGGCGATGCTTCTACCACTACTGCGGGGGCCTTGACCGGTGATGCGTCGATGCGTCAGTTGGTGTCCAGCCTGCGTTCCGAACTGGTCAACGGCAAGGGCGCGGGCAGCATTAGCAGCTTGGCCCAGATGGGCATCACCACTGACCAGAAAACCGGCTTGCTGAGCCTGGAAGACAAGACCTGGGACAAGGCCGTGGTCAAGGGTGCTGGCGACATTGCCAAGATGTTCACTGGCGATACCGGCCTGATCACGCGCATGAACAAGGCGACCAGCAGCTATGTCGGTACCACCGGTACCCTGGCGACCCGTGCGACAGATCTCAACAACAAGCTGACTGATCTGACCACTGAAAAGGCTGACCTGGACCGCCGCATGGACGCCCTGCAGAAGTCCCTGTCGGCCAAGTACACTGCCATGGACACGATGATCGCGCAGATCAACTCCCGCAGCTCCAGCATCATGACCACCCTCAACTCGTTGAACAATCCTAAGTCGAACTGATGGATGGTGCGCCCGCAGGCCCTGAAAAAGGGCCCGGGCACTCGGTGAGGGATTAAAGTTTTTCTCGGTACAGTCGAAAAACTACTTAAGCAATCCTATTTGACTGTGGCCTGTAACGAGGTAGCAACATGAACCCTATGAGAGCCCTTCGCCAGTACCAGAAGGTTAATGCCCACGCCCAGGTGTCTGAAGCCAGCCCGCACCGTCTGGTGCAAATGCTGATGGAAGGCGGCCTTGACCGCATGGCCCAGGCCAAGGGCGCGTTGAGCCGTGGTGATATCGCCCAGAAGGGCCTGATGCTGGGCAAGGCGATTGAGATCATCTCCGGCCTGCGTGATGGTCTGGAGCCGGAAAAAGCCGAGGATCCAGCAGCCGTGCAGCGCCTGGATGCGTTGTACGAGTACATGAGTAACCGTCTGGTTGAGGCCAATGGCGTCAACGATGCCGACATGATCGACGAAGTCGCACGTTTGTTGATTACTGTCAAAAGTGGCTGGGATGCCATCGCGCCACAATAGGGCCGTCGGCCTTGAGGAACACAGCATGAGCCACGCACTGCAACGGATCGACGAAACCCGCGACGCCTTGGTTGGCGCGCTGGCAGAGCGCAATTGGGATGCGATCAGCGAGTTGGACATGGGCTGCCGTGTCTGGATCGACGAGGTGCTCAGCGAAGCGCCGGTGGACGAGGACGCGCTGCGGGAGAAGCTGGAGAGCCTGTTAGCGGTCTACCAGCAGTTGCTGGAGGTGACGACCGGCGAGCGCCAGGCGATATTTGAAGAGATGTCGCAGATCAACCAAGCGAAAAATGCGTCAAAGGTTTACCATCTGTTCGGCTGATCTGGCTCAGTTAATCCGAACATGGCGCGTCATAAATTTGACTGTTCGCATAATTTTGACTTAACTAGTGCTATTTTCAGACGTCAGGTATCCGTAGCGCAGAAAACGCCTACAGCTATCTAGATTGCCCCGATTCGAGGGCATTAGAGTTTTACTAGGGAAGTTGCTATTGCATGTGGCGTGAAACCAAAATTCTGCTGATCGATGACGATAGCGTTCGCCGCCGCGACCTGGCGGTGATTTTGAATTTTCTTGGCGAAGAAAATTTGCCCTGCGGCAGCCATGATTGGCAGCAGGCTGTCAGCTCTTTGTCGTCGAGCCGTGAAGTCATCTGTGTGCTGATCGGGACGGTAAACGCTCCTGGTGCAGTTCTGGGCCTGTTAAAGACACTCTCAACCTGGGATGAGTTCCTTCCGGTGTTGCTGATGGGCGATATTTCTTCCGTGGATTTGCCGGAAGACCAGCGCCGCCGTGTACTTTCCACCCTGGAAATGCCCCCCAGCTACAGCAAATTGCTCGACTCCCTGCACCGTGCCCAGGTCTATCGCGAGATGTACGACCAGGCCCGCGAGCGCGGACGTCACCGCGAACCCAACCTGTTCCGCAGCCTGGTCGGCACCAGCCGTGCGATTCAGCACGTGCGCCAGATGATGCAGCAAGTGGCCGATACCGACGCCAGCGTGCTGATCCTCGGCGAGTCAGGCACCGGCAAGGAAGTGGTCGCGCGTAACCTGCATTACCACTCCAAGCGCCGCGACGGACCTTTTGTGCCGGTCAACTGCGGGGCGATCCCGGCAGAACTGCTCGAAAGCGAACTGTTCGGCCACGAGAAGGGCGCCTTTACCGGGGCGATCACTAGCCGTGCCGGGCGTTTTGAGCTGGCCAACGGCGGCACCCTGTTCCTCGACGAAATCGGCGATATGCCATTGCCGATGCAGGTCAAGCTGCTGCGCGTGTTGCAGGAGCGCACCTTCGAGCGCGTGGGCAGCAACAAGACCCAGAGCGTCGATGTGCGCATCATTGCCGCGACGCACAAGAACCTCGAGAGCATGATCGAGGTCGGCAGCTTCCGTGAAGACCTGTACTACCGCCTCAACGTATTCCCCATCGAGATGGCCCCGCTGCGCGAGCGTGTGGAGGACATCCCGTTGCTGATGAACGAACTGATCTCGCGCATGGAACACGAAAAGCGCGGCTCGATCCGTTTCAACTCCGCCGCGATCATGTCCCTGTGCCGCCACGGCTGGCCGGGCAACGTGCGCGAGCTGGCCAACCTGGTGGAGCGCATGGCAATCATGCATCCATACGGGGTGATCGGCGTGGTCGAGCTGCCCAAGAAGTTCCGCTACGTCGATGACGAAGACGAACAGCTGGTGGACAGCTTGCGCAGTGATCTCGAGGAACGGGTGGCGATCAATGGCCATACCCCGAACTTCGGCGCCACCGCCATGCTGCCGCCCGAAGGCCTGGACCTGAAGGACTACCTCGGCAGCCTCGAACAAGGGCTGATCCAGCAAGCCCTGGACGACGCCAACGGCATCGTTGCCCGCGCCGCCGAGCGCCTGCGCATTCGCCGCACCACGCTGGTGGAGAAGATGCGTAAGTACGGCATGAGTCGTCGTGAGGGTGATGAACAGGCGGATGATTGACGCCTGTTTTTTAAACTGCTGAAAAATAAGGATATTTTTTCCGGCACGGGTATTGCTATAGCACTCGCAACGTTCCGTTTAACTGACGGTCAGCCAAGCGAGAGAGCACGATGCCCCACGCCGCCCACCTTTCTTCAGTCCCTGACTCCCAGGGACTTGTCCCGTCCGTAGAGCAGATCAGCCGGCAAGGGCTTGAGCAGGCGTTTTCGCTGTTCAGCCAGATGTCCAGCCAGTTGACGGACTCCTACAGCCTGCTGGAAGCCCGGGTTTCGGAGCTCAAGGGCGAGTTGGCGGTGGTCAGTGCCCAGCGCATGCAAGAGCTGGCCGAGAAAGAGCGCCTGGCCAACCGTCTGCAAAACCTCCTCGACCTGTTGCCCGGTGGCGTGATCGTGATCGACGACCAGGGCCGCGTACGCGAAGCCAACCCCGCGGCCTGCGACCTGCTGGGTCTGCCGCTGGAAGGTGAGCTGTGGCGCCATGTCATCACGCGCTGCTTTGCCCCCCGTGAAGACGACGGCCACGAAATTTCCCTCAAGGATGGGCGCCGCCTGTCCATCGCCACCCGTTCCCTGGACGCTGAGCCCGGCCAGCTGGTGCTGCTCAACGACCTGACGGAAACCCGGCACCTCCAAGACCAATTGGCGCGCCATGAGCGCCTGTCGTCCCTGGGGCGGATGGTCGCTTCTTTGGCGCATCAGATTCGCACACCGCTGTCCGCCGCGTTGATCTACGCCAGTCATTTGACTGATGAGCAATTGCCGGCCGCCACCCATCAACGGTTTGCCGGACGGCTCAAGGAGCGCCTGCATGAGTTGGAGCACCAGGTACGCGACATGCTGGTCTTCGCCCGGGGCGAGTTGCCGCTGACCGACCGGGTCACGCCTGCGGCCTTGCTGCAGGCGCTGCAGGCCGCCGCTGCCACCCATGTCCAGGAAGCCTCGGTGCGCTGGCAGTGCGACAGTCATTGGGGCGAGTTGCTGTGCAACCGCGACACCCTGGTGGGTGCGCTGCTCAACCTGATCGAAAACGCCAGCCAGGCCAGCGGCCCGGGTGCGCGCCTCAAAGTGCACCTGTACAGCCGCGAGCAAACCCTGCGCCTGTGCATCAGCGACAGCGGCAGTGGGATTGATCCGGCGGTGTTGCAGCGCCTGGGTGAACCCTTTTTTACCACCAAGACCAATGGCACCGGCCTCGGGCTGACCGTGGTCAAGGCAGTGGCCCGTGCCCATCAGGGAGAATTGCACTTGCGTTCCCGTGTGGGGCGCGGCACCTGTGCATTGATAACGCTGCCGCTGTTTTCCGGCGCGGCCAGCGCGGAGTAAAGAACACGCATACGACCTGTGGTGAGGGGGCTTGCCCCCCTCACCACGGGGCACCAAATGCAGCTGCCTTTTCAAAAACCTTGAAAAGGATGGGAGTAAGGATAAATGGCTATCAAGGTTTTACTGGTTGAAGACGATCGCGCCCTGCGTGAAGCACTGGCTGACACGCTGCTGTTGGCGGGCCATGACTATCGGGCGGTCGGTTCGGCCGAGGAAGCCTTGCAGGCCGTAGAGCAAGAGTCCTTCAGCCTGGTGGTCAGCGACGTCAACATGCCCGGCATGGACGGCCACCAGTTGCTCGGCCTGCTGCGCGCACGCCAGCCGCAACTGCCGGTGCTGCTGATGACCGCCCACGGCGCGGTGGAGCGCGCCGTCGATGCCATGCGCCAGGGCGCGGCAGACTACCTGGTCAAGCCCTTCGAGCCCAAGGCCCTGATTGAGCTGGTGGCGCGCCATGCGCTTGGCGTCGTGGGTGTGGCAGACGGCGAGGGCCCGATTGCTTTCGAGCCGGCCAGTGCGCAATTGCTGGAGCTGGCGGCCAAGGTCGCCCGCAGTGATTCCACGGTGCTGATCTCCGGCGAGTCCGGCACCGGTAAGGAGGTGTTGGCGCGCTACATCCACCAGCAATCTCACCGCGCCAGCCAGCCGTTTATCGCGATCAACTGCGCGGCGATCCCCGACAACATGCTCGAAGCCACCTTGTTCGGCCATGAAAAAGGCTCGTTCACCGGCGCCATCGCCGCCCAGGCCGGCAAGTTCGAGCAGGCCGATGGCGGCACCATCCTGCTCGACGAAATCTCCGAAATGCCCCTGGGCTTGCAAGCCAAGCTGCTGCGCGTGCTGCAAGAGCGCGAAGTGGAGCGGGTGGGGGCGCGCAAGCCGATCCAGCTGGATATCCGCGTGGTCGCCACCACCAACCGCGACCTTGCTGGCGAAGTGGCAGCAGGGCGCTTCCGGGAAGATCTGTTCTATCGGCTCTCGGTGTTCCCGTTGGCCTGGCGCCCGTTGCGTGAACGCCCGGCCGATATCGTGCCGCTGGCCGAGCGCCTGTTGAGCAAGCACGTCAATAAAATGAAGCACGCTCAGGCGCGCCTGTCGGCTGAAGCCCAGGCTTGCCTGATCAGTTACCCATGGCCCGGCAACGTGCGCGAACTGGACAACGCAATCCAGCGCGCGCTGATTTTGCAGCAGGGCGGTCTGATCCAGCCCCAGGACTTCTGCCTGGCCGTCGGCGCCGGCACCGCGCCAATGCCGAGCCTGGCCCCGGCCCCGCAGGAAAGCGCCCCGGCCGAGGCCGCTGGCGGTCTTGGCGACGACCTGCGTCGCCGTGAATTCCAGATGATCATCGACACCCTGCGCGCCGAGCGTGGCCGCCGCAAAGAAGCGGCCGAGCGCCTGGGCATCAGCCCGCGCACCCTGCGCTACAAGCTGGCGCAAATGCGTGATGCCGGGATGGATGTGGAAGCATTCCTTTTCGCGAGCTGAGATACACATCAGCTGACAAGGTTTGTCGGCTTTTCTTACGAGTTGCCAAGGAGCTGGCACCCTTGTTGCTACTACCCGTACTAACCGCTGCGTAGTGTCAAAAAATTGCGGGTCGTCGGAGAGAGAAGTTCATGAGCCAAGGTGTTGAGTTCAATCGGTTGATGTTGGATATGCGTTCCATGCAAATGGACGCCATGTCCCAGCCGAAATCCGTCGCACAAGCGCCGGAATTGGGCCAAAGCAGCTTTGCCGATATGCTCGGTCAAGCCATCAACAAAGTCAGCGATACCCAGCAGGCCTCCAGCCAACTGTCGACGGCCTTTGAAATCGGCAAGAGCGGCGTGGACCTCACCGACGTGATGATCGCTTCGCAGAAAGCCAGCGTTTCCTTCCAGGCCTTGACCCAGGTGCGTAACAAGCTGGTTCAGGCTTATCAAGACATCATGCAGATGCCGGTTTAAGGACGAGATTTAAGTCATGGCAGAAGCAGTCGTGGATAACGTACCCGCCAAGACAGAGGGCAAACCGCCGCTGTTTGGCCTGTCGTTCCTGGAAAACCTCTCCGAAATGACCATGTTGCGTCAGGTGGGCCTGATGGTCGGCCTGGCTGCCAGCGTGGCAATTGGTTTTGCCGTGGTGTTGTGGTCCCAGCAGCCTGATTACCGGCCGCTCTATGGCAGTCTGGCGGGGATGGACGCCAAGCAGGTCATGGAAACCCTGGCCGCCTCCGATATTGCCTACACCGTCGAGCCCAACTCCGGCGCCTTGCTGGTCAAGGCCGACGACGTCGCCCGTGCCCGCTTGAAGCTGGCCGGCGCGGGCGTGGCGCCGACCGATGGCAACATCGGCTTTGAGATCCTCGACAAAGACCAGGGCCTGGGTACCAGCCAGTTCATGGAAGCCACCCGCTACCGTCGTGGCCTGGAAGGCGAACTGGCGCGCACCATCGCCAGCCTGAATAACGTCAAGGGTGCCCGTGTGCACCTGGCCATCCCGAAAAGCTCGGTATTCGTACGCGATGAGCGCAAGCCCAGCGCCTCGGTACTGGTCGAGCTGTTTGCCGGGCGCTCCCTGGAGCCGGGCCAGGTCCTGGCCATCGTCAATCTGGTGGCGACCAGCGTTCCCGAGTTGAGCAAATCACAGATCACCGTGGTCGACCAGAAAGGCAACCTGCTTTCCGACCAGGCGGAAAACTCTGCGCTGACCATGGCCGGCAAGCAGTTCGACTACAGCCGCCGCATGGAAAGCATGCTCACCCAGCGCGTGCACAACATCCTGCAGCCGGTACTGGGTAACGACCGCTACAAGGCCGAAGTGTCTGCCGACGTGGACTTCAGCGCTGTCGAGTCGACTTCCGAGCAGTTCAACCCCGACCAGCCGGCCCTGCGCAGCGAGCAATCGACCAGCGAACAGCGCACTGCCGCCAATGGTCCTCCGCAAGGCGTACCCGGCGCCCTGAGCAATCAACCGCCAGCCCCGGCCAGTGCCCCGCAAACCACCGGCGGCGCCGCCGCGACCGCCAGCGCGATCCAGCCTGGCCAGCCGCTGTTGGACGCCAACGGCCAGCAAATCATGGATCCGGCCACCGGCCAGCCAATGCTCGCGCCATACCCGGCTGACAAGCGTCAGCAGTCCACCAAGAACTTCGAGCTGGACCGCTCCATCAGCCACACCAAGCAACAGCAAGGGCGCTTGAACCGCCTGTCGGTGTCGGTGGTGGTGGATGACCAGGTCAAGATCAACGCCGCCAACGGCGAAACCACCCGCGCGCCGTGGACCGCCGATGAATTGGCGCGCTTCACGCGCCTGGTGCAGGACGCCGTGGGCTTCGATGCCAGCCGTGGCGACAGTGTCAGCGTGATCAACATGCCGTTCTCCCTGGAGCGCGCTGAGGTGATCGCCGATATTCCGTTCTACTCTCAACCCTGGTTCTGGGACATCGTCAAGCAAGTGCTGGGGGTGTTGTTCATCCTGGTGCTGGTGTTCGGCGTGCTGCGCCCTGTGCTCAACAACATCACCGGCCACGGCAAGAAGCAGCTGGCGCCGTTCGGCGATGTCGAGTTGGGTGGCATGGGCGGCCTGGATGGCGAACTGGCCAACGACCGCGTCAGCCTCGGCGGGCCGCAGAGCATTCTGCTGCCAAGCCCGAGTGAAGGGTATGACGCGCAGTTGAATGCAATCAAAAGTCTGGTGGCAGAAGACCCGGGTCGTGTGGCCCAGGTCGTGAAAGAGTGGATCAACGCAGATGAGTGAGAATCGAGCCTCTGTTGCCAAGCTGACCCGGGTCGACAAAGCCGCCGTGCTGCTGCTGTCCCTGGGTGAGACCGACGCTGCCCAAGTGCTGCGCCATATGGGCCCCAAGGAAGTGCAACGGGTCGGCGTGGCCATGGCGCAGATGCGCAATGTGCACCGCGAGCAAGTCGAGCAGGTGATGAGCGAGTTCGTCGAGATCGTCGGCGACCAGACCAGCCTGGGTGTCGGCTCCGACAGCTATATCCGCAAGATGCTCACCTCGGCCCTGGGCGAAGACAAAGCCAACGGCCTGATCGACCGCATCCTGCTGGGCGGCAACACCAGCGGCCTCGACAGCCTCAAGTGGATGGAACCGCGGGCGGTGGCGGACGTGATCCGTTACGAGCACCCGCAGATCCAGGCGATCGTCGTGGCCTACCTGGACCCGGACCAGGCCGGCGAAGTGCTCGGCCATTTCGACCACAAGGTGCGCCTGGACATCATCCTGCGTGTCTCGTCGTTGAACACCGTGCAACCGGCGGCCTTGAAAGAACTGAACACCATTCTGGAGAAGCAGTTCTCCGGCAACTCCAACGCGGCCCGTACCACCCTGGGTGGTATCAAGCGCGCGGCCGACATCATGAACTTCCTCGACAGCTCGGTGGAAGGCCAGTTGATGGACTCGATCCGCGAGATCGACGACACCCTGTCGGTGCAGATCGAAGACCTCATGTTCGTGTTCAACAACCTGTCCGATGTCGACGACCGTGGCATCCAGGCGTTGCTGCGTGAAGTGTCCTCCGATGTGCTGGTGCTGGCCCTCAAGGGCTCGGACGAGGGCGTCAAGGAAAAGATCTTCAAGAACATGTCCAAGCGTGCCTCGGAACTGTTGCGCGACGACCTCGAAGCCAAGGGTCCGGTGCGCGTCAGCGACGTGGAAACCGCACAGAAAGAAATCCTCACCATTGCCCGCCGTATGGCCGAAGCCGGAGAAATCGTTCTCGGCGGGAAGGGCGGCGAAGAAATGATTTAAGGCGCAGCGCATGTCGAACAATGATGAGACGCCCAGCGATCTGATTCGCGCCCGGGACGTCGGCGGGTTCGACGTCTGGTCGCTGCCCAGCTTCGACCCGCATAAGCCTGAGCCCGAGCCTGAGCCGGTCGAAGAAGTGCCGGTGGAGATGGAAGAAGTGCCCCTGGACGAAGTCCAGCCACTGACCCTTGAAGAGCTCGAAAGCATCCGCCAGGAGGCTTACAACGAAGGCTTTGCCACCGGCGAGAAAGAAGGGTTTCACAGCACCACGCTCAAGGTCCGCCAGGAAGCTGACGCGGCCCTGAGTGCCAAGCTGGCCAGCCTGGAACGCCTGATGGGCAGCCTGTTCGCGCCGATTGCCGAGCAGGATTCGCAGTTGGAAAAGTCCATGGTGGGGCTGGTGGAACACATCTCCCGCCAGGTTATCCAGCGTGAGCTGGTGCTGGACTCCAGCCAGATTGAAAGCGTGATGCGCGAAGCCCTCAAGTTGCTGCCCCTGGGCGTTGGCAATGTGCGGCTGTACATCAACCCCCAGGATTTCGAGCAGGTCAAAGCCTTGCGCGAGCG
The DNA here is from genome assembly GCF_012985615.1 of Pseudomonas sp. WS 5412. Lineage (NCBI taxonomy): Bacteria > Pseudomonadati > Pseudomonadota > Gammaproteobacteria > Pseudomonadales > Pseudomonadaceae > Pseudomonas > Pseudomonas sp. WS 5412. The sequence goes on along the minus strand of NZ_JAARMB010000025.1, from coordinate 2,382 downwards.
CCATGAGGAGACTTGGCGGATTGTCGAGGATGCCGCGTTGCAGCCTGGCGGTTGCCGGGTCGAGACCGAGCACAGTCGTATCGACGCTACGGTCGAGACGCGCATTGCGCAGATCATGGCCAAGCTGTTCGACCAGTTGCACGAGCAGGTGCTGCATCCGGCGGCGCCCGACCTGAGCATCGACCTGGACGCCCCGGATGCGCCTTGACCGCACCAGCTTCGCCAAACGCCTGGGCGCTTATGCCGAAGCCACCGAGTTGCCCGGCCAACCGATCCTAGAGGGCCGCCTGCTGCGCATGGTCGGCCTGACCCTCGAAGCCGAGGGCCTGCGCGCCGCCATGGGCAGCCGCTGCCTGGTGATCAACGATGACAGCTACCACCCGGTGCAGGTGGAAGCGGAAGTCATGGGCTTTTCCGGCAGCAAGATATTCCTGATGCCGGTGGGCAGTCTCGCCGGTATCGCACCGGGGGCGCGGGTCGTGCCACTGGCCGATACCGGGCGCCTGCCGATGGGCATGAGCATGCTCGGCCGGGTACTCGACGGCGCCGGCCGCGCCCTCGACGGCAAGGGCGGGATGAAGGCCGAAGACTGGGTGCCGATGGACGGCCCGACCATCAACCCGCTCAAGCGCAACCCCATCAGCCAGCCGCTGGACGTGGGTATTCGCTGTATCAACGGTTTATTGACGGTAGGTCGCGGCCAGCGCCTGGGCCTGTTCGCCGGTACCGGTGTGGGCAAGAGTGTGCTGCTGGGCATGATGACGCGCTTTACCGAGGCCGACATTATCGTGGTCGGCCTGATTGGCGAGCGGGGCCGTGAGGTCAAGGAGTTCATCGAGCATATCCTCGGTGAAGAGGGCCTCAAGCGCTCGGTCGTGGTGGCCTCGCCGGCGGACGATGCGCCGCTGATGCGTCTGCGCGCGGCTATGTATTGCACGCGGATTGCCGAATATTTTCGCGACAAGGGCAAGAATGTCCTGTTGCTGATGGACTCCCTCACCCGTTTCGCCCAGGCCCAGCGGGAAATCGCCCTGGCCATTGGCGAGCCGCCGGCAACCAAGGGCTATCCGCCGTCGGTATTTGCCAAGTTGCCCAAGCTGGTGGAACGGGCGGGTAATGCCGAGGCCGGTGGCGGTTCGATCACGGCGTTCTACACCGTACTCTCTGAAGGCGATGACCAGCAGGACCCGATTGCCGACTCGGCGCGGGGCGTGCTCGACGGGCATATCGTGCTGTCCCGGCGCCTGGCCGAGGAAGGGCACTACCCGGCCATTGATATCGAAGCGTCCATCAGCCGGGTGATGCCGTCGGTGGTCAGCGCCGAGCATATGACCCGCGCCCAGCAGTTCAAGCAGTTGTGGTCGCGCTACCAACAGAGCCGCGACCTGATCAGCGTGGGGGCCTATGTGGCCGGTGGCGACCGTGAGACCGACCTGGCGATTGCCCTGCAACCGCAACTGGTGACCTACCTGCGCCAGGGCCTGAACGACAATATCAGCATGGCCGAAAGCGAAGCGCACCTGGCGTCGGTGTTCGCCCCTGCGCCTGGCGGTTAACCGGCCATGGCAACCAGTCGCGCCGCGCGCCTTGCTCCCGTGGTGGAGATGGCCGAAAGCGCCGAACGTACCGCCGCCCAGCGCCTGGGGCATTTCCAGGGCCAGGTGCGCCTGGCCGAGAGCAAGCTCGGTGACCTGGAGCGCTTTCGCGGCGAATACCAGCAGCAGTGGATTGACCGCGGCAGCAAGGGTGTTTCCGGGCAGTGGCTGATGAACTATCAGCACTTTCTCAACCAGTTGGAAAGCGCCGTCGGCCAGCAGCGCCAGAGCCTGGCCTGGCACCAGAACAACCTCGACAAAGCCCGCGAAGGCTGGCAACAGGCCTACGCCCGGGTCGAGGGCTTGCGCAAGCTGGTGCAGCGTTACATCGATGAGGCGCGGGCCCTGGAGGACAAGCGCGAGCAGAAGTTGCTCGATGAACTGTCCCAGCGCCTGCCGCGCCAGGATCAGTACTAGCCGCGTCGGTAGGCAAAAATTGCGATAGCCATGAGTATCTACGCGACTTGCTCTTTTTGGGTTGTTGGGGGGGGGTGTACATATCCATTGCTGCGGTTATGGCGGCTATTGGTTCCGCCCTTACGGCGGGTCACTTTCGAAGAGCGCGAAAGTAACCAAAGCGCTTTTGCCCCACCACTCGGTGCCTCGCCTAGGCTCGGCATGCCCGCAGTCAGGCATTGCTCCGTGGGCCCGCCGCGATCGGCCATCCATGGCCGTGTCGCGGCTACCCCGGCATCCATGCCGGGGTGCCCACTGCGCAATACCTGCCTGCGGCCATCGTGGTTTAACGGGGCGCCTGAGATCAAGATCAAAAGCCAGATCAAAAGCA
>NZ_JAARMB010000024.1:0-83245 GCF_012985615.1 Pseudomonas sp. WS 5412 | reverse complement strand
TCAAGCCCTGGTCATCATTGGCCGCAAGCTGGCGCGCATCGCCTTTTCGCTCATGAAAAACCTGAGCGAATACCAGTCAAAAGCGGTTTTGGGGGCTTCCCCAAAACCATAGAATCTCCCACACTTGAATGTATTCGCAAATCAGAATGTGGGAGCTGGCTTGCCTGCGATGAGGACGGCCGCCATAAGCGGATTTCCGCTCACCAACAAAAAATCATCAGCGACTTTCCGCTCAAAAAAATCCCCCAACCCTTCTAGATCGGGCCCTCACCTGCTTGGCACAGCTCCTGCTATAGGTCCAACCAGGCTGCGCTAACGCGCGCTCCACAAAAACAATGACATGAAGGATCCTTCAATGGATAACTCCAATTCCCTGCCTCTGGGGTCGGCGGCTGCGCCGGCGCAAGCACGCACCACCTCCAGCCGCATCAAGTCGATCTTCAGCGGATCGGTCGGCAATATGGTCGAGTGGTACGACTGGTACGTCTACGCTGCTTTCTCGCTGTACTTCGCCAAGGCCTTCTTCCCTAAAGGCGACACTACCGCCCAACTGCTCAACACCGCCGCGATCTTCGCCGTGGGCTTTTTGATGCGCCCGATTGGCGGCTGGCTGATGGGCCTCTACGCCGACCGCGCAGGCCGTAAAGCCGCGTTGATGGCGTCGGTGCTGCTGATGTGCTTCGGCTCGCTGATCATCGCCCTGAGCCCCGGTTATGAAACCATCGGTGTCGGCGCGCCGATCCTGCTGGTGTTCGCCCGCTTGCTGCAAGGCCTGTCGGTCGGTGGCGAATACGGCACCTCGGCCACCTACCTGAGTGAAATGGCGACCAAGGAACGTCGCGGCTTCTTCTCCAGCTTCCAGTACGTGACCCTGATCTCCGGCCAGCTCATCGCACTGGCGGTGCTGATCGTGCTGCAACAGATCCTCACCACCGAAGAGCTGTATGCCTGGGGCTGGCGTATCCCGTTTGCCATCGGCGCCCTGTGCGCGGTCGTAGCCCTGTATCTGCGACGCGGCATGGAAGAAACCGAGTCGTTCACCAAGAAGGAAAAAGCCAAGGAAAGCGCAATGCGCACCTTGATGCGCCACCCCAAGGAACTGATGACCGTGGTCGGCCTGACCATGGGCGGCACCCTGGCCTTCTACACCTACACCACCTACATGCAGAAGTACCTGGTGAACACTGTCGGCATGAGCATTTCCGACTCCACCACCATTTCTGCGGCCACACTGTTCCTGTTCATGTGCCTGCAACCGATTGTCGGCGGCCTGTCGGACAAGGTCGGTCGCCGGCCGATTCTGATCGCCTTCGGCATCCTCGGCACCCTGTTCACCGTGCCGATCCTCACCACTCTGCACACCGTCCAGACCTGGTGGGGCGCGTTCTTCCTGATCATGGCGGCGCTGATCATCGTCAGCGGCTACACCTCGATCAACGCCGTGGTGAAGGCCGAGCTGTTCCCTACCGAAATCCGTGCACTGGGCGTCGGCCTGCCTTACGCACTGACCGTGTCGATCTTCGGCGGTACCGCTGAATACATCGCCCTGTGGTTCAAGAGCATCGGCATGGAAACCGGCTACTACTGGTACGTCACCGCGTGTATTGCCGTGTCGCTGCTGGTCTACATCACCATGAAAGACACCCGCAAGCATTCGCGGATCACCACGGACTAAGGGTTCGCCAGGTGTAGAAAAGGGGCCATGTCATGCAAATGATATGGCCCCTTTTTTATCCCGTCAGGACAGCCCTGCCAGCGGCTGGCGGTTATCCCGGCGCTGTACATACCAGGCACCGGCGATCATCACCAGCAACACCGCCGCCAGCACCGCCGATGAGCCGACAGTGCCAAAGTCCAGGCCACCCTTTTCATGGGGTTTGGTCAGGAAATCCCCGAGGGTCGCGCCAAAGGGCCGGGTCAACACAAACGCTACCCAGAACAACACCACCGACGAAACCGTCGTGCAGTACTTGAGCGCCACCACCAGCAGGATGCTCGCGCCGATCAACATCGCACCGCCGGCAAAACCCAGGCCCGAGTCGTCGGCCAGGAAGTCCCCCAGGGCCGTGCCCAGGGTGCTGGAGAGCAGGATTGCCACCCAGTAGAACAGCTCGCCGCGCGGGGTCTGCACCTTGTTCACGTTCAGCGAATTGCCGCTCAGGTGCCAGAGGGCGAACACCATCAGTAACAGTACAATCAGGATCATCGAGCCAGAGGCGTACCCCAGGCCCAGGGTGCGGTCCATAAAATCGGACATGGTGGTGCCCGCCGTACTGGTCGACAGAATCACGATCCAGTACAGCACCGGGTTGTAGGATTTCGACCATAACTGCGTCAGCAATGTGATCAGGAACACGCTGAGCAGGATCATCGAGCTGATGGCATAGCCGACGTTCAAGGTCATCGACAACAAGTCCCCGGCGGTTTCGCCAAGGGTGGTCGCACAGATCTTCATAACCCAGAACGCCAGGGTAATCTGAGGAAGTTTGTTCATTGTGCAGAAGGCTCCAGAGTTCAGTCTCGAAAGGCCGACTCATGGGGGGTATCGACCTGGCGTGCAGACTGGCCGCAGCCCTGTGAAAAATAGGTGGGTGATGGATGAAAATTCCATGCGGCACCGCCAATCCGCTAGAAATCCTGCCCTTGGGCCTGCACTATTGCGCTTTTCCCCGCCGCAGGAACCCCCGTCCATGCCTGACGATATCCATTTCTACGAACCCGCCAACGGCCACGGCCTGCCCCATGACCCGTTCAACGCCATCGTCGGCCCACGCCCGATTGGCTGGATTTCGTCCCAGGACCGCGAAGGCCGCCTGAACCTGGCGCCCTACAGTTTTTTCAATGCCTTCAACTACATTCCGCCGATCATTGGTTTTTCCAGCGTCGGGCGTAAAGACAGCCTGAATAACATCGAACAGACCGGCGAATTTGTCTGGAACCTGGCCACGCGCCCGCTGGCCGAGCAGATGAACCAGAGCTGCGCGGCCGTGTCACCAGAGGTCAACGAGTTTGAATTGGCCGGGCTGACGCCAGTGGCCTCCAAAGTGATCGCTGTGCCGCGGGTCGGCGAAAGCCCGGTGTCGTTCGAGTGCAAGGTCACGCAGATCATTCAGCTGCAACGGGCCGACAAGGAACTGGTGCCCAGTTGGCTGGTGCTTGGCGAAGTGGTCGCGGTGCATATCGCCAAATGGTTGCTCAAGGATGGGGTGTACGACACTGCGGCGGCCGAGCCGATTCTGCGGGGCGGCGGCCCGGCGGATTATTTCCAGCTGGGGCCGGAAGCGCTGTTCAAGATGTACCGCCCTGGGGCTACCAAACCCTGATTGGATCGAATGCAATTAAAAATGTGGGAGCGGGCTTGCTCGCGAAAGCGGTGGATCAGTTCCAAATTGGCTGGCTGACACGACGCTTTCGCGAGCAAGCCCGCTCCCACACAAACCCCGCGCCCACAGTTGGGTCGGTGGTGTTCTTTAGTTTGTTGCGGTTGCCCAGGCCAGTTGGCCCTCTTCGTCGATATCGCTCAAGCGCTCCAGTTGCTGGGCCGCCGCATCGTCGGCGTCGTCGGCAGTCTTGAACAGTTGGCCATCGAGGATCTTGTGAAAGCGCGGTGCGCTCATGCCGTCCAGTGCCTTGACGGCAATGGCGGCGCTATAGCCGCCCTGGTCTTCGCACACTAGGGCGGAAACAGCTTCGTGGTGGGCAAATTCTTTACGTGCCATGTTGCAGGTCCTGGCCAATGGAAAGTCGGCCATTCTAAACCCTAACCGGCCAGTTGCAGGTACTCGCCATAAGCCTTGTCGGCGCAGGCGTCAGTGAAGGTCTGGAAGTCCATGCTGCGCACGACCCTGTCGTTCAACAACTCGGTAAACAGCACCAGCGCCGGCGAGCTGAAGTAGGCACTCATGGCCTGTTCGCTGCTCCAGAAACCTGAAACCAGCCAGACATCGGGGTCAACCTGGGAATGCTGCAACGAGAATTGCAGGCAACCCTGAGCCTGACGGCCCGGTTCGATCAAACTGCTCAAGCGTGCACCCAGTTCGGTGCTGCACCCGCTGCGGGCGCGGATAAAGGCCAGATGGCTCGCGGGAATGGGGGTGGACATGTTCGACTCTCCCGTTGAGAAGTGATGCTCGGCAAGCACTGTGAGGGCGTGTTGCCACACAATCAAAGATACGGGCGCAGGCCCCTGCGCGGTTAGTCGATTCCTGCCGGCTTATTGCACAATCCTGCCAGAAGCGTAGACACCCGGTTCGGCCCCAGGCTTTATTGCAGGGACAAGCGCCTTGTTTCAGGCAGATGACAGGCCGGGGGGCTTGCCTGATTCCAGACGCGCCGCAGGATCAGGCAAGGATTGTGCAGAATCGACATAACACTGCTTGCAGCGCCACCGCTAAGCTGTGCCCATCAAAGAAGCATGCAGAGGACGCTCCATGTCGTCGCCCGAACAGCAGTCCATTCCCCTCGATGCCGAGATGGAAAAACAGCGCGCCGAACTGGCCAGCATTGTGCACCGGCACACCTGGGAGGACGGTTCCTACGGCACCGCGATCACTTCGCTCTACCTGAACCGCCACAATACGCCGCGCGACTTCATGCCGGTGCTGGTGGAACCTGCCCTGTGCATCCTCGCCAACGGCAGCAAGGAAGTGCGCCTGGCCGACGAAATCTTTGCCTACGACCCCCTCAACTACCTGGTGTTCTCGGTCGCGATGCCGGTGGCCGGGCGAGTCATCGACGCCACGGTCGAAAACCCCAACCTGTCGGTGCGCATCAATATCGACCCGGCGCAACTGACCGCCCTGATAGCCGAAGCCGGCCCGATGGGGGTGCCCACGCGCCCGACCGCGCGCGGTATGTATGTCGACCGGATCGACACCCAGTTGCTCGACGCCGTATTGCGCCTGGCACGCCTGCTGGATACGCCCAAAGATATCGCGATGTTGGCGCCGTTGATCAATCGCGAAATCCTCTACCGCTTGCTGCGTGGGCCACAGGGCTATCGCCTGTACGAAATTGCCGTGGCCAATAGCCAGAGCCATCGGGTCAGCCGCGCAATCACCTGGCTGAACGGCAACTACGAACAACCGCTACGCATTGATGACCTGGCCAAGGAAGTGAATCTCAGCGTGTCGACCCTGCACCACCGCTTCAAGGCCATCACGGCCATGAGTCCGTTGCAGTACCAGAAGCAACTGCGCTTGCAGGAAGCGCGGCGACTGATGATCGCCGAAGGCCTGGAAGCCTCGGCGGCGGGGTATCGGGTGGGGTATGAGAGCCCATCGCAGTTCAGCCGGGAATACAGCCGATTGTTTGGGGCGCCGCCGCTTAGAGATTTAGCCAGGTTGCGCCAGAGCCTCTGACCTACTGCGGACCGCTGTGGGAGCTGGCTTGCCTGCGATGGCGGTGGGTCAGATGTACCGCTATCGCAGGCAAGCCCGCCCCCACATAGGCTCGGCAGCGCTGCTTAGTCCGGGGTGCGGGGCAGTTGCAAGGTCACCCGCAGGCCACCTTCGCGCAAATTCTGCAAACTCACTTCGCCGCCATGGCTATGGGCGATATTGCGTGCAATCCCCAGCCCCAGGCCATAGCCCTGCTGCTGCCCGGCCAGGCGAAAGTGCGGTTCGAAGACCTGCTCCAGACGCTGCTCCGGTACACCGGGCCCCTCGTCATCCACATGCAGGATGAACTGCGCACCATCGTCCTCGATACGCAGATGGGCGTTCTGCCCGTACTTCAAGGCGTTGTCGATCAGGTTGCCAATGCAGCGCTTGAGCGCCAGCGGCTTGCCCGGATAGGCCGTCAACGCCCGGCCGTGCTGGGTCACCCGGCCATTGCCGTTGGGCGCCAGATACGGCTCCACCAGGCAGTCGAGCACATGGTTGAGGTCCACTGGCTCGATGTTCTCGTGGATGTCCGTGTCCTTGACGCACTGCAACGCGCCCTTGACCAGCAGTTCCAGCTCATCCAGGTCACGGCCGAACTTGGCTTGCAGCTTTTCGTCTTCCAACAGTTCCACCCGCAACCGCAGGCGTGTGATCGGCGTGCGCAAGTCGTGGGAAATTGCGCTGAACAACTGGCTGCGTTCGGTCAGGTAGCGGCTGATCCGCTCGCGCATGGCATTGAACGCGCGGCCTACCTCCACCACTTCGCTGCCGCCGCCTTCGGCCACCGGCTCCACGTCGGCGCCCAGGGACAGGTCCCGCGCCGCCCGCGCCAGGCGCTTGAGCGGCCGGCTTTGCCAGTGCACCAGCAAGCCGATAAACAGCAACAGAAAGCCGCTGGTCAGCACGATAAACCACACTTGCTGGGACGGCAGGCCCTGTTCTTCGAGGCTGGTGTAGGGCTCGGGCAGCAACGAGGCGATATACAGCCATTCGCCGGCGCCCAACTCGATCTGCGTCACCAGCACCGGCGGGTTGACCGGCTCCAGGGTCAGCGCGTAATGCGCCCAGGAACGTGGCAGCTCATCGAGTTTCAGGCCGGCATTGAAGATGCGCAGGTCTTCGGCACTGACAAACTCCACCGAAAAATGCACGTCACCGCCCAGGGTCTGGCGCAGCACTTCGTCCACCGCGCCGAGCACCGCCTGTTTGCGCGGGGTTTGCGGCAAGATCTGCATATCCAGCGGCTTGTCGTTGAGCGTCACCACAAAGCGCGTGCCGCCCATGCTGCGCAACTGGTCGAGCACCAGCGGGCGATAAGCCACCGGCAGGGAACGGAAATAACTGACGCTGGCGGTCATCGAATGGGCCAGGCTGCGGGCGCTGGTGACCAGGCCCTCAAGCTGGGTGGCGCGCAGCTGCGAGACCCAGATCACGCTGGATAAAGCCTGGGCGAACAGCACCGCCAACAGGGTCAGCAGCAGCATGCGCCCCAACAAGGAACGCGGGACCGGAATGCGCCGGCGCTCAGTGGGCATTGCTGGCAACCACACTGGCCGCCAGTTGGTAACCGCTGCCGCGCACGGTGCGGATCAGCCGTGGCGGTTTCTCGGTGTCGCGCAGGCGTTGGCGCAGGCGGCTGACGGCCATGTCGACAATGCGGTCCAGGGGCATCAGGTCACGGCCACGGGTGGCATTGCCAATGGTGTCGCGATCAAGGATTTGCTGCGGGTGATCGAGGAACAGTTTGAGCAGGGCGAAGTCGGCGCCGGAGAGGATGACTTCCTCGCCATCAACGTGAAACAAGCGATGGCTGATCATGTCCAGCCGCCACTCATCAAACACCAGCACATCGCCGCCGCTGCGCTCCTGGCCAAACTGGCAGCGGCGCAACAGGGCCTTGATGCGTGCCTGCAGCTCACGGGGGCTGAAGGGTTTGCCGATGTAATCGTCGGCGCCCAGCTCCAGGCCGATGACCCGGTCGGCCTCGTCGGAACTGGCGGTGAGCATGATGATCGGCACCTGGGCCTGGCGCGGGTGCTGACGTACCCAGCGGCAGAGGCTGAAGCCGTCTTCGTCGGGCAGCATGACGTCGAGGATCACCAGGTCGCACGGGGCTTCGTCCATGGCTTGGCGAAACCCTGCGCCATTGGGCACGCCCCGCACCTGGAAGCCGGCGCGACTGAGGTAGGTTTGCAGCAACTCGCGGATTTCCTCGTCGTCATCGACGAGAAGAATGGATTTACTGATTACGCTCACGGGGGCCTCCTTGTTGTTATGGGGTGCTCTCTAGGGCCTCTTCGCGGGCAAGCCCACTCCCACATTTTGATTTGTGAACACAATCAAATGTGGGAGTGGGCTTGCCCGCGAAGAGGCCATCACTGCCTACGCAAATGCCTGCTCCAACGCCACACCCGCCCCGGTCAACCCGGAATACGGCGCCGTCACCAACCACACCGGGATCCCTTTGAAGTAGTCGCTCATGCAACCTTTGTCCGCAAAGCTCTTGGCAAAGCCACTGTTGATAAAGAACTCGGCAAACCGCGGGATCACCCCGCCCACGATATACACCCCACCCCGGGCGCCGGTGGTCAGCACGTTATTGCCGGCCACGCGGCCCAGCCAGATGCTGAACTGGTCGAGGACCTCCATCGCCACCGGATCGCCAGCCAACCCTGCCGCAGTAATCGCCTCCGGGGTTTCCAATACCGCCGGATGGCCGTCCACCGCGCAGATCGCCCGGTACAGGCGTGGCAGACCGCTACCGCTCAGGGCGGTCTCGGCGCTGACATGCCCGATCTCGTTGTAGATGTGTTGCCACAACTGGGTTTCCCGTGGGCTGCTCAGGGGCAGGTCGACATGCCCGCCCTCGCCCGGCAACGCGGCCCAGCGGCCGGCGCCCAGGTCCAGCAAGGTGCCCACGCCCAGCCCTGTGCCTGGGCCGATCACCACGGCCGGGCGCCACGGCTCCGGGGTGCCGGCGCAGACCACGCGGTACTCATCGGGTTGCAGGCGGGTCATGCCCAGGGCCATGGCCGAGAAGTCATTGACCAGCAGCAGCTCGTCCACTTGCAGGGCCTTGCAGAACGCGGTCTTGCTCAGGCGCCAATGGTTGTTGGTGAACTTGAACTCATCACCACTTACCGGCCCGGCCACCGACAGGCACACCGCGCCGATGGAACCCGGCGCCAGGCCTTCCTCGGCGAGGTAGACCTTGATCGCCTCTTCAGGGCTGGCGTGATCCGCCGTGGCCAGCACCCGGATCGAATGCAGTGCCTGGTCCCGCCATAACGCAAACCGGGCGTTGGTACCGCCGATGTCACCAACCAGCGCAAGTTTCACTTAAGTGTCTCCAGGGCAGAGGTAAAGGCGCTGGCGCCCTGCTCTGCGGAGCTTGCGGCCAGGCGCATAAATGCAAACAGCTCGCGACCGGCCCCCACGTTATTGCCCAACAGGCCCGTGGCAGGCGCGCGCGCTGCAAATTCTTCGGCGTCCACCTTAAGCTCGAGGGTACCTTTGACGCCATCGACGCGAATGATATCGCCATCCTTGACCCGCGCCAGCGCCCCACCGCACTGGGCTTCGGGGCTGACGTGAATCGCGGCGGGAATCTTACCCGAGGCGCCGGACATGCGCCCGTCTGTCACCAATGCGACTTTGAAACCCCGGTCCTGCAACACACCAAGGAACGGCGTCATCTTGTGCAATTCCGGCATGCCATTGGAGCGCGGGCCCTGGAAGCGCATGACCGCGACAAAATCCTTCTCCAACTGGCCGGCCTTGAACGCGTCCGCCAGGTCCTGCTGGTCCTGGAACACCACGGCCGGCGCTTCGACGATTTGATGCTCGAGGGCCACGGCCGAGACTTTCATCACCCCACGGCCGAGGTTGCCTTCCATCACTCGCAAGCCACCCTCCGGGGAGAAGGCACGGGCCACCGGGCGCAGGATGCTTTCGTCGAGGCTTTCGATCGGGCCTTCACGCCAGACCAGTTCGCCATCCACCAGGAATGGCTCCTGGGTGTAGCGGCTCAGGCCATGGCCGGCCACGGTGTTGACGTCTTCGTGGAGCAGGCCGGCTTCCAGCAACTCACGGATCAGGAACGACATGCCGCCCGCCGCCTGGAAGTGGTTGATATCAGCTTTACCGTTCGGGTAGACGTGGGACAGGGTCGGCACCACCTCCGAGAGGTCGGCCATGTCCTGCCAGGTGAGGATGATGCCCGCGGCCATGGCGATGGCCGGCATATGCAGGGTGTGGTTGGTCGAGCCGCCGGTGGCGTTGAGAGCGACGATGGAGTTGACCAGGGATTTTTCGTCGACGATCTCGCCGATCGGTGTGAAGTTGCCATTGGCCTTGGTCAGGCGCGTGACCTGGTGCGCAGCCTCGCGGGTCAGTGCATCGCGCAGCGGTGTGTACGGGTTGACGAACGAAGCGCCGGGTAAGTGCAGGCCCATCACTTCCATCAGCAACTGGTTGGTGTTGGCGGTGCCGTAGAAGGTGCAGGTGCCGGGGCTGTGGTAGGACTTCATCTCCGATTCCAGCAGCTCTTCGCGGCTGGCCTTGCCTTCGGCATAGCGCTGGCGCACATCGGCCTTCTGTTTGTTGGAGATCCCCGAGGGCATCGGCCCGCCGGGCACGAAGATCATAGGCAGATGGCCATAACGCAGGGCACCCATCATCAGGCCCGGGACGATCTTGTCGCAGATCCCCAGCATCAGCGCGGCGTCGAACATGTTGTGGGACAGCGCTACCGCCGTGGACATGGCAATCACTTCGCGGCTGAGCAGGCTCAGCTCCATGCCCGGCTCGCCCTGGGTCACACCGTCGCACATGGCCGGGGTGCCGCCGGCGAACTGGCCGACCGAGCCGACTTCGCGCAGGGCTTTTTTGATCTGTTCCGGGAAATGTTCGTACGGCTGGTGCGCCGAGAGCATGTCGTTATATGACGAAACAATTGCCACGTTGGCGGCATTCATCATCCGCAGGCTGTTTTTATCTTCAGTGCCGCACCCGGCCACGCCGTGGGCAAAGTTGGCACATTGCAGCTTGCCGCGCATCGGCCCGTCGCTGGCCGCGCCGCGAATCAGCGCAAGGTACGCCTCACGGGTTGCCCGGCTGCGGGCGATAAGGCGTTCGGTGACCTCAAGTACGCGGGGATGCATGTGTAGAACTCCAGGCTAACGGATGTGACGACCTGAGTGTCTATGCTGATCAAACGCCCACCGCTCATGGGATGGCAGGGAGTCGTTTGGATCATCGGACCAGTTGATTCAGGTCACTCGTTGTAGATTGAACAAAATATTGCCACTAAAAAGGCTTGTTTTCTATTTTTATGCGAATAATCTTGTAATTCTTACAACAAATCGACGACAGGCGCTTTCAAATGACTCTTCGGATTGCAATCAATGGTTTTGGCCGTATTGGCCGCAACGTCCTGCGTGCACTTTATACCCAAGGTTACCGCCAGGATTTGCAGATCGTCGCCATCAATGATCTGGGCGACAGTTCGATCAATGCCCACCTGCTCAAATACGACACCGTCCATGGCACTTTCGATGCAGAGGTTGCTCACGATCAGGAAAGCCTGACCGTCAATGGCGACCGGATCGCCGTGAGTGCCATTCGCAACCCCGCCGACCTGCCGTGGGCGGCGCACAAGATCGACGTGGTGTTCGAATGCACCGGTCTGTTCACCGACCGTGACAAGGCCGCGGCCCATATTAGCGCCGGCGCGCGCAAGGTCATTATCTCGGCCCCGGCCAAGGGCGCGGATGCCACCGTGGTCTACGGGGTCAACCATGACATCTTGCGTCAATCCCACCAGATCATCTCCAACGCCTCCTGCACCACCAACTGCCTGGCACCGGTGGCCCAGGTGCTGCACCGCGAATTGGGTATCGAAAGCGGCCTGATGACCACCATCCACGCTTACACCAACGACCAGAACCTGACCGACGTCTACCACACCGACCCGTACCGCGCCCGCTCGGCCACGCAGAACATGATCCCGAGCAAGACCGGTGCAGCCGAAGCGGTGGGCCTGGTCCTGCCGGAACTGGCGGGCAAGCTGACGGGCATGGCGGTGCGCGTGCCGGTGATCAACGTGTCGCTGGTGGACCTGACCGTGCAACTGAAAAAAGAAGCCACGGCCGATGAGGTCAACGCGCTGCTCAAAGAAGCCAGCCAACACTCGAAAATCCTCGGCTACAACACCCTGCCGCTGGTTTCCAGTGACTTCAACCATAACCCGCTGTCGTCGATCTTCGACGCCAACCACACCAAGTCCAGTGGCAAGCTGCTCAAGGTACTGGCGTGGTACGACAACGAATGGGGCTTCTCCAACCGTATGCTGGATAACTGCCTGGCGCTGTGTAACGCCGAATAACCCCCCCTGTGGGAGCGGGCTTGCTCGCGAATGCGGTGGGTCAGTCAATACATTCATTACTGACCCACCGCATTCGCGAGCAAGCCCGCTCCCACATTTGTCTTGCGTGGGTTCAGAGAAATAGCCACTTGCCATTTGCGTTGATGATAAGCATTATCATTAACTGCCAATTGGTCCGGTATCACTGTGAGCCTATCTCGCTTCAATCAAGTCTTCCTCACCCAACGGGTGGTGCTACTGCGCACCTTGCAGCGGATGGTGAATAACCACAGCACCGCCGAGGACCTGTTGCAGGAAACCTACCTGCGCGTCACCCGGGCGCTCAGCGAGCGACCGATTGATCACCTCGAACCTTTCGTGTTCCAGACCGCACGCAACCTGGCCCTCGACCATCTGCGCGCGCGTCGGATCCAGTCCCGCACCCTGCAGGAAGATGTCCCATTGGATGTCCTGCAAAGCGTCGCCTCCCCGGTCACGACGCCCGAAGATGCCGCCCACGCCGAGCAATTGCTGGAGCACCTGAGTGTCAGCCTCGGACAGTTGAGCGCCCGCCAGCAGCAGATTTTTATCCTCAGCCGCCTGCACGGCTGCAGCTATCAGGAGATTGCCGACCAGTTGCAGGTGTCCTTGAGCACCGTGCAAAAGGAACTGAAATTGATCATGGCCATCTGCATAGGTGTGGCCGAACGACTCGATCACCCTTAAGCTTTGTCGGGACAAGCCGACAGAAATGTCGCAAAAATACGCAAGACACTGAATAAAACGTGGCGAAGACCCGAGGAACACCGTGACGGACCCGAACAAACTGCACCCCCATGAGCTGGCTCATGAGGTGTTGCAACATGCGGCCATGGACCAAGCCCTCGACTGGCTGATCGCTTTGCAATGCCCGCAGCCAGGCCAGCAGGCCGAGTTCCAGGCCTGGCTCGCCGCCGACCCGAGTCACGCCCAAGCCTTCGCCAAAG
Source organism: Pseudomonas sp. WS 5412 (assembly GCF_012985615.1). Taxonomy (NCBI): domain Bacteria; kingdom Pseudomonadati; phylum Pseudomonadota; class Gammaproteobacteria; order Pseudomonadales; family Pseudomonadaceae; genus Pseudomonas; species Pseudomonas sp. WS 5412. The sequence goes on along the minus strand of NZ_JAARMB010000024.1, from coordinate 70,511 downwards.
CCCAGGCCGCCTGGGGCGGTGCGCCAGTACACAGCGCCGCCGTGGCCCTCAATGCACCGCGCAAGCCCAGCGCCTGGCGGCGCATCAAGCCGCACTGGAAGCCCTTGGCCACGGCGGCGGTGTTGCTGCTCGGGCTGTTCAGCTTCAGCAACCTGCCGGTGCGCCTGCAGGCCGACCATTTGACCGTGGTCGGCGAGCGCCAGCGCCTGCAGCTGGATGACGGCTCCAAGGTGCTGCTCAATACCAATTCGGCGTTTTCCAGCACCATCGACGAACATCAGCGCATCGCCCGCCTGTACCAGGGCGAGGCGTTTTTCGAAGTAGCGGCCAACCGTGGCCTGCCCCTGCAAATCGACGCCGGCCCAGTGCACGCCAGTGTCAGCGATACGGCATTCGCTGTGCGTTATCTCAACGGTGAGGCCCAGGTTCAGGTGCAACGCGGAGACGTTGACCTGAGTACCCCCTTCGGCAACAACCGGGTGCGCCTGAGTGCCGGCGAAAGCATCCGCGTCGGCCCCGAGGGCTTCGGCCAACCCTCCAAGCTCGATGCGACCAAGGAGCTGGCGTGGGTCCAGGGCCGACTGGTCTTTGAAAACTGCCCGATGAGTGAAGTGCTGGCAGAGCTGCGGCGCTATTACCCGGGCTGGATCGTCAACACCAACGAGCAACTGGCCAGCGTCGCGGTGACCGGTAATTACCGCCTGGACCAGCCCCTGGACGTGGTGCGCTCCCTGGCGCATATCACCTCGGCCAGGCTCTCGGAGTTCCCCGCGCTAGTCATTCTCAATTGAGAATAATTATTTTTACTCGATAACCTCTGCTGGTACGTCTCGTCTTAGCCAATGCAACTGATTCCTATTTGATTCAGGCTCGCAACTATAAGACTCGTACCTCGGAGCGCTCTCGATGTCCTCTCGTTTCAACCGCCGGTCCTCTTCGCCCACGCTTTGCCTGCTGGCCGCCGCGATCCTGTTGGCAGGCAGCCCGGTCCTGACGGCCACTGCCGCCGAACCCGCTGCGCGCAGCCACGCCAATTACACCTTCAGCATCGAGCAGCAATCCCTGGTGTCGGCGCTCAACGCCTTTACCGCCGTCACCGGCTGGCAGATCGGCCTGCCCGCCGAACTGGGCCAAGGGGTTTCCTCCCCCGGCGCACGGGGCTCACTGACACCGGAAAAGGCCCTGGATCGGCTGTTGGTGGGGACCAACCTGAACTACCGCAAACTGGGTAACAACAACATCGTCCTGGAAAAGCGCACGGCGGGCAGTGCTATCACCCTGCAGCAAATGACCATCAGCGCCACCCGTCAGGAACAAGCGGTAGACAGCGTGCCCAGCACCGTCACCGTGCATGGGCGCGAGGAGCTGGACCGCCAGAACGTCAACACCATCCGCGAACTGGTGCGCTACGAACCGGGCGTCTCGGTCGGTGGCGCAGGCACCCGCTCCGGTAACTCCGGCTACAACATTCGCGGGATCGACGGCGACCGCATCCTCACCCAGGTCGACGGTGTAGAGGTGCCGGACAACTTCTTCAACGGCCCGTACGCCAAGACCCGGCGCAACTATGTCGACCCGGAAATCGTCAAGCGCGTGGAAATCATCCGTGGCCCGGCCTCGGCCCTGTACGGCAGCAGCGCCATCGGCGGCGCCGTCAGCTACTTCACCCTCGATCCGGATGACATCATCAAGCCTGGCCAGGATGTGGGCGCGCGGCTGAAGACCGGCTACAGCTCGGCGGACGAAAGCTGGCTGACCTCCGGCACCGTCGCCGGCCGGGTGCAGGACTTCGACGGTTTGCTGCACCTGAGTCAGCGCAACGGCCACGAGATGGAGTCTCATAACGGCAACAACGCCACCGGCCTGGCCCGCACCGGCGCCAACCCGGAAGACGTGCGCACTACCAACGTGCTGGCCAAGCTGGGCTGGAACTACGGCGAAGACAACCGCCTGGGCCTGACCTACGAGAAGTACAAGGACGACCGCGACATCAACCAGAAAAGTGCGGTGGGCGGGATCTTCCTCGAGGGCCAGGGCACGAACATGTACCGTGACCGCCGCGGTAACGACACCATCACCCGCGAACGCTTTGGCCTGGAGAACAAGTTTTCACTCGACTCGCCGATTGCCGATCACATCAAGACCAGCCTCAACTACCAGATCGCCAAGACCGACCAGGCCACCAGCGAAATCTATCAGGCCGGCCGCCGCGTGCTGCGTACCCGCGACACCCTCTACGAAGAAAAGCAGTGGGTGTTCGACGCGCAGTTGGACAAGGCCTTCGTCATCGGCGATACCGATCACCTGCTGACCTACGGCACCACGATCAAGCAGCAGAAAGTCACCGGTTCGCGCGAAGGTGCGGCGACCTGCCTGGCTGTAGGCGCGGGCTGCACTGCCATCGGCGCACCGAGCCCAACCCCTGCCGACAGCGTGAAAAAAGCCAGCGATTTCCCCGATCCGACCATCAACAGCTACGCGCTGTTTGCCCAGGATCAGATCAGCTGGAATGACTGGACCTTCCTGCCCAGCCTGCGCTACGACTACATCCAGCTCAAACCCAAACTGACCGAAGCGTTCCTCAATACCACCGACCCGGACCGCAAGTACCCCCACGACGACTCGAACAAAACCTGGCATCGCTTCTCGCCAAAACTGGGCGTGACCTACGCACTGACCGAGCAGTACACCTGGTTTGGCCAGTACGCCGAAGGTTTCCGCACGCCATCAGCCAAAGCGCTGTATGGCCGTTTTGAAAACCTGGAAGAAAACTATGTCGTCGAGCCCAACTCGAACCTCAAGCCGGAAACCAGCAAAAGCTACGAAACCGGAATCCGTGGCAACTTCGACTCAGGCAATTTCGACGTCGCGGTGTTCTATAACAAGTACCGTGACTTCATTGACGAGGACAACGCCGCGCTGAGCCCAACCGGTACCATCTTCCAGCCCGGCAACATCAAGCGCGCCACCATCAAGGGCATGGAGGTCAAAGGGCGTTTGAACCTGGACGCCTTCGGCGCACCGCAAGGCCTGTACAGCAAAGGCGCGATTGCCTACGCCCATGGCCGCAACGACGAAACCGGCCAGCCGCTGAACAGCGTCAACCCGCTCAAGGGTGTATTCGGCCTGGGCTACGACCAGGACACCTACGGTGCGCTGGTCAGTTGGACCCTGGTCAAGAAACAGAACCGGGTAGACAGCGCCACGTTCTTTACCCCGACCGGCATCAAGGCCAACGGCCCGTTCAAGACCCCGGGCTTTGGCATCGTCGACCTGACCGGCTTCTACAAAGTCACCGACGAGCTGACCGTCAACGGCGGCCTGTACAACCTGACCGACAAGAAATACTGGAACTGGGATGACGTGCGCAGCTACGACGGCGTGGGCGAAGCCGGCGTGACCTCGCCGGCCAGCCTGGACCGCCTGACCCAGCCAGGGCGTAACTTTGCGATCAACCTGATCTGGGATATCTGACCCACGCAACCCCGCCTCGCCGGTTTTATCGCCGGCCGGGGTGAGGATTTTTTACTGTGACGCGTCTTCTTGTTCGTCTAGTAATAACAGCCTGGCAACAAGGCGCTTTTCCTTCTCAAGGACATCCAATGACCGCTTCCACCACCACAGAACGCGCAAGCCTGCGCTCCCAGCGCCTGAACCAGATCACCCACGAGCCACACACCAAGCTCGACGCCCTGGTCAAGGCTCACGCCCCGTTTGAAACCCAGGCCAACTTCGCCCGTTTCGTGGTCGCGCAGTACCTGTTCCAGTCGGAACTGGTGGCGCTGTACAACGATCCCGAGCTGATCAAGCTGGTGCCCGACCTGGCCGAGCGCTGCCGCGCCGACGCCGCCAAGCTGGACCTGGCCGACCTGGAAACCGAAGTGCCTGCCCCCGTGGCCGGTGCCGTGCAGAACCCGAGCAAGGCCCAGGCCCTGGGCTGGCTGTTCGTCTCCGAAGGTTCAAAGCTAGGCGCAGCATTCCTGATCAAACGTGCCGTTGGCCTGGGCCTGAGCGAAACCTTCGGGGCCCGCCACCTCGGCGAGCCGGCCGGTGGCCGTGCCGAAGGTTGGAAGCGCTTCACCCGCACCCTCGATAGCCTGGAACTGAGCGCCGAAGAAGAAGCGGCGGCGGAAAAAGGTGCAGTGGATGCCTTTGTACGCTTCACCGTGTTGCTGGAACAGGCGTACGCTAGCGCCCCAGAACTGGCCTGACCCGCTGCTGGCATGCCATGAATGTGGGAGCTGGCGTGTGTGGGAGCTGGCTTGCCTGCGATAGCATCGCCTCGGTCTAACTGATGCACCGAAGCGTCTGCATCGCAGGCGAGCCAGCTCCCACATGTTGATCGCGCTCCATTTGCAGATTTTTCGAAACCCAGACAAATCGTACCTATGACAGCCCCCGCCCCCTCCTCCTCCAAGCTCGCCCGAATCCTGTTCGGCCTGCTGGCCTATGTCAGCCTGGGGATCGGCTTGATCGCGATTGTCGTACCGGGCCTGCCCACCACCGAATTCATCCTGCTGGCCGCCTGGGCTGCCACCAAGAGCTCGCCGCGCCTGAGCGCGTGGCTGGAAAACCACCGGCTGTTCGGGCCGATCCTGTTCAACTGGCGCAACGGCAAGATCATCGCGCGCCGGGCCAAGGTCAGCGCCACCGTGAGCATGCTGCTGTGTGCCGGCCTGATGCTGGTGATGCTCGATCACGGTTGGCCGATCTACCTGGCGATCGCCGGCATGAGCCTGGGCAACCTGTGGATCTGGTCACGCCCCGAACGCCTGGCGCGAACCCCCGCCTGAGCGCCCTACCGCTCATCGCCTGTTCCTCATGAATTACCCGTCGGTGCCGATGTTCCGGGCATAGCGCCGAATGGACTTGGCCGTTGCCCTGCTTGCACACCAACAAGTCCAATCGCGAGTAAGCCCATGTTCGACACCCTCTCCATCCGCTTGAAAATCGTGCTGCTCTCCGGCCTCTGCCTGTTGGGGGTGATTGCGCTGATCGTCAGCCTGAACATCTACCAGACCAACCAGAACGACCAACTGGTCAGCGCCTCAAGTTCGCAGATGCTCACCACCAGCGTGGAAAACCTGCTCCAGGCCAAGGCCGCCGAGCAGGCGGTGCAAGTACAGAAAGCCTTCGGCGAGAGCCTGTTGGTGGTCACCGCCCTCGCCGATCAGGTCAAGGACTTGCGCAACATGGCCGCCAAGCGCTCGCTGGAAGCAGGGGCCGTGCGCGAGGAGCTCAATCAGCAGATCAAGACCGCCTTCGAGCGCAACACCAAGGTGCTGGGGATCTGGTTGTCGTTTGAACCCAACGGCCTGGATGGCAAGGACAGCGAATTTATCGACGACAAGCTGCGCGCCTCCAACGAAGCCGGGCGTTTCTCCAGCTATTGGAGCCGGGCCGGCGGTGAAGGCCTGAACACGATCATGGTGGAAGCGGACCTGACCAAGACCACCCTCAATCTCAGCGGCACGCCCTACAACATCTGGTACACCTGCCCACGGGATACCCGCAGCGTTTGCCTGCTGGACCCGTACGCCGACGAAGTGGCCGGCAAGTCGATGCTGATGACCACCATCTCCCTGCCGCTGCTGGCCGACGGCAAGGTGATTGGGGTGATCGGTATCGACATTGCCCTGGACGCCCTGCAAGCGGCGGCCAATACCGCGCAAAAAGAGCTGTTCGACGGCGCCGGAATCATGGAAATCCTCTCCAGCAGTGGCCTGATCGCCGGCTACAGTGGCGAGCCGGACAAGGTCGGCAAGAGCATCGTCGATATGCTTGGCGGCGAAGGCAAAGAGATCGTGCAACTGCTGGCCAGTGAAACGCGCAAGGTCCGCGAGCAAAACGACACGATCCGCGCGGTATATCCGCTCAAGCCGATTGCCGGTGCCAAGCCCTGGGGCGTGTTGATTTCGCTGCCCAAGGACGTGCTGCTGGCCGATTCGGTCAAGTTGCAAGGCGTGCTCGACGACGCCCAGGCCCGCGGCACACTCCAGGCGTTGCTGGTGGGCGCCGTGGCTGGCCTGCTGGGCCTGCTGCTGATATGGCTGACCGCGACGGGTGTGACTCGCCCGATCAACAGCGTGGCGGCGATGCTCAAGGATATTGCCAGCGGCGACGGCGACCTGACCCAGCGCCTGACTTACACGAAAAAAGACGAACTGGGGGAACTGGTCAGTTGGTTCAATCGCTTCCTCGACAAGCTGCAGCCGACCATCGCCCAGATCAAGCAGAGCATCACCGAAGCCCGTGGCACCGCGGATCAGTCCTCGGAAATCGCGCGCCAGACCAGCGAAGGCATGCAGGTGCAATTTCGCGAGATCGACCAGGTGGCCACCGCCTCCAACGAGATGAGCGCCACCGCCCATGAGGTGGCCAACAGCGCCTCAAATGCGGCCAGTGCAGCACGCGGCGCCGATCAATCGGCCCGTGAAGGCATGGCGATTATCGAGCGCAGTACCCGCGATATCACCACCCTCGCCGAAGAAGTCAGCAAGGCGGTGACCGAGGTCGAAGCCCTGGCGGTCAACAGTGAGCAGATCGGCTCGGTGCTGGAGGTGATCCGCAGCATTGCCGAGCAGACCAACCTGCTGGCGCTAAACGCGGCGATTGAAGCGGCACGCGCCGGGGAAAGCGGACGGGGTTTTGCGGTAGTGGCAGACGAAGTGCGCAACCTGGCGCGACGCACCCAGGACTCAGTGGAAGAAATCCGCCTGGTCATCGAACGTATCCAGAGCGCTACCCGTGGGGTAGTGACCACCATGCATTCGAGCCAGAGCCAGGCGCAGAACAACGCCGGGCAGATCCAGCAGGCGGTCCAGGCCCTGGGCAAGATCAGCGATGCGGTGACGGTGATCAGCGACATGAACCTGCAAATCGCCAGCGCTGCCGAAGAACAGAGCGCCGTGGCCGAAGAGGTCAACCGCAACGTTTCGGCGATCCGTACCGTGACCGAGACCTTGACCGGTCAGGCCACTGAATCGGCGGCGATCAGCAGCCAGTTGAATGCATTGGCCAACCAGCAGATGAAACTGATGGATCAGTTCCGGGTGTAGACCCAGGTCCGGAAAACGATGAAATACCCCATGTGGGAGCGGGCTTGCTCGCGATAGCGGTGGACCCGTCAATAAATCCGGCGACTGACACTGCGCTATCGCGGGCAAGCCCGCTCCCACATACAGCACCAGCAGATTTGCGGTGAGTCAGACACCGGTCCAGGCGCTGACAAACGCCGTGATGTCTTCTTTCGCCGCCGTCCGCGGCGGGTTTTGCGCAGTGCCCAAATAAAGGAAGCCAATCACTTCCTCACCCGCATTCAACCCCAACCCCTTGGCCACATGCGCCGAATACGACAAATCCCCGGTCCGCCACACCGCACCAATGCCCTGGGCATACGCCGCCAGCAAAATACCGTGGGCCGCACAGGCCGCCGCCAGCAATTGCTCGGACTTGGGCACCTTGAAGTGCTCCTGCAGACGGGCAATCACCACCACCACCAACGGCGCACGCAACGGGCCATTCTGCGCCTTGTCGATCACCGCTTGCGGGGCCTCGGGGTCTTGCAGGCGGGCCGCTTCGGCCAGCAGGGTGCCCATTTGCTCGCGGGCTGCGCCTTCCACGGTGAGGAAGCGCCACGGCCGCAGTTGGCCGTGGTCCGGCGCACGCATGGCTGCCGCGAACAGCACTTCGCGCTGCTCGGCAGTAGGGGCCGGTTCCAGCAGGCGCGGTACGGAAACACGGTTGAGCAAAGCGTCGAGAGCCTGCATTGGCCACCTCCAAAAAAAATGTGCGGTCATTCTAGCGGGAATGCATCAGATTGGAGCAAACGATAATTGCTCTTATTCAATCCGCCCCGCCCTGTTAGACTTTGCCCCTGAGTTTCATCCACCCTCGCCCGTCTTCCAGGATTCTTGATGCCCCGTTTGCTTCTTCGCCTGTCTGCACTCTTGATGGCCGTGAGCCTGAGTGCCTGCGATGACGCCCCGCCGCCGACGTTTACCCAGGCCGAGCCCGGTGAAGCCCGTTCGGGGGGCAGCACCACGGTGCGCAAGACCGACCAGAATGCCTTTTCGCTGCCGTCGGCCAACCTGGCACCAACCCGCCGCCTGGACTTCAGCGTCGGCAACAGTTTTTTCCGCAATCCATGGGTGATCGCCCCGGCCACCACCACCGCCCGCGACGGGCTGGGGCCGCTGTTCAACACCAATGCTTGCCAGAACTGCCATATCAAGGACGGGCGCGGCCATCCGCCCGCGCCTGAGGCCAACAATGCGGTGTCGATGCTGGTACGCCTGTCGATCCCGGATTCGCCGCCCTATGCCAAGGTCATCGAACAGTTGGGGATCGTGCCCGAGCCGGTGTATGGCGGGCAGTTGCAGGACATGGCCGTGCCCGGTGTCGTCCCGGAAGGCAAGGTGCGGGTCGACTACACACCGGTCAACGTCACGTTCAAGGACGGAACGGTGGTGGAGTTGCGCAAGCCGAGCCTGCAGATCACCCAGCTCGGCTACGGGCCGATGCACCCGGATACGCGGTTTTCCGCCCGTGTAGCACCGCCGATGATCGGCCTGGGCCTGCTCGAAGCCATCAGCGACGCGGACATCCTGCAAAACGCCAGCAAACGCCCGGACAAAAACGGTGTGCTCGGCCGCCCGAACTGGGTCTGGGACGATGCCCAGCAAAAAACCGTGCTCGGGCGCTTTGGCTGGAAAGCCGGGCAGCCGAACCTCAATCAACAAAATGTTCACGCGTTCTCTGGTGATATGGGCCTGACCACCAGCCTGCGGCCCATGGACGACTGCACCGACGCACAGGTTGCCTGTAAGCAGGCGCCCAACGGCAACGGCGAAAATGGCGAGCAGGAAGTCAGCGATAACATCCTGCGCCTGGTGCTGTTCTACACCCGGAACCTGGCCGTGCCCGCCCGACGCGACGTCAACGCGCAACAAGTGCTGGACGGCAAGAACCTGTTTTTCCAGGCCGGTTGCCAGGCATGCCACACACCGAAGTTCACCACCGCCAGCAATGCCGCCGAACCGGAGCTGGCCAACCAGGTCATCCGACCGTACAGCGATTTGCTGCTGCACGACATGGGCGAGGGCCTGGCCGATAACCGCAGCGAGTTCAAGGCCGGTGGCCGCGACTGGCGCACGCCGCCGTTGTGGGGCATTGGCCTGACGCAAAACGTCAGTGGCCACACCCAGTTCCTGCATGACGGCCGTGCCCGCAACCTGCTCGAAGCCGTGCTGTGGCACGGCGGTGAGGCCCAGGCGGCGCAGCAACAGGTGTTGTCTTTTAATGCGCAGCAGCGAGCAGCATTGCTCGCGTTCCTGAATTCTCTATAAGCTTTGCCCCAATTATTGAAGGGAGCTCGACATGTTCCGTCCCAAGTTATTGTTCACCAGCCTGGCCGCCCTGGCCCTTGGCGCCTGCTCGCCGCAGGATCCGCAAGCGGTCACCTCGGCAGCCATCGCCAAGCAAGTGATCCTGCCGACCTACAGCCGCTGGGTCGAAGCTGACCGGCAGTTGGCCGTCAGCGCCCTGGCTTACTGCCAAGGCAAGGAATCCCTGGAGACCGCCCGCGCCGACTTCCTCCACGCGCAAAAAGCCTGGGCCGAGTTGCAACCGCTGCTGATCGGCCCGCTGGCTGAAGGCAATCGCGCCTGGCAGGTGCAGTTCTGGCCCGACAAGAAAAACCTCGTCGGCCGCCAGGTCGAGCAACTGGCCACTGCCCAGCCACAGATCGACGCCGCCGCCCTGGCCAAGTCCAGCGTGGTAGTGCAAGGCCTGTCGGCCTACGAATACATCCTGTATGACGCCAAGACCGACATCGCCAACGACGCCCAGAAAGCCCGCTACTGCCCGCTGCTGATGGCCATCGGCGAGCGCCAGAAGCAATTGGCCGAAGATATTCTGGCCAGTTGGAACAGCACCGACGGCATGCTCGCGCAGATGACCAAGTTTCCTAACCAGCGCTACGCCGATTCCCACGAAGCCATCGCCGAACTGCTGCGCGTGCAGGTCACGGCCCTGGATACCCTGAAGAAAAAGCTCGGCACACCGATGGGTCGCCTGTCCAAGGGCATCCCGCAGCCATTCCAGGCCGATGCGTGGCGCAGCCAGTCGTCCCTGCAAGGCTTGCGAGCCAGCCTCGCGGCGGCCCAGACCGTGTGGGTCGGGGTCGACAACAAAGGCCTGCGCGGCCTGCTGCCTGCCGACCAGAAACCTCTGGCCGAAAAGATCGACGCCGCCTACGCCGCCGCCCTGAAGCTGTTCGACAGCAACCAGCGTTCGCTCAATGAACTGCTGGCCGACGACGCCGGGCGCGAGCAACTCAACGCTATCTACGACAGCCTCAACGTGGTCCACCGCCTGCATGAAGGCGAACTGGCCAAGGCGCTGGGCATCCAACTGGGCTTCAATGCCAACGACGGTGACTGATGATGCTCAGGCGACAGGCTTTGGCCATCGGCAGCGTGCTGCTCAGTGCAATCACCCTGGGCGGCTGGACGCTGTTCAAGCGCAAGGGCGACAGCCCGCTGTTGCTGTCGGCCCGGGATGATGCCGACGGCAAGCACTACGCCGTGGGCTATCGCCTGGACGGTAGCCAGGTGTTCGCCACCCAGGTTGGCCAGCGTTGCCACGACATCATCAACCACCCGAGCCTGCCCATCGCGCTGTTCGTGGCGCGCCGTCCGGGCACCGAGAGCTACCTGGTGGACCTGCGCGACGGCACGCTGCTGCAAACCGTGAAGTCCCAGGCCAACCGGCACTTTTATGGGCATGCAGTCATCCACAAGAGCGGCGACTGGCTATACGCCACGGAAAACGACACCACCGACCCCGGTCGCGGCCTACTGGGCGTGTACAGGTTCGAAGGTGAGCGCCTGGTACACAGCGGGGAGGTGTCCACCCACGGCATCGGCCCGCACCAGGTGTCGTGGATGCCCGATGGCGAGACTCTGATCGTGGCCAATGGTGGCATTCGCACCGAGGCCGAAAGCCGGGTCGAGATGAACCTCAACGCCATGGAGCCGAGCCTGGTGCTGATGCAGCGCGACGGCACCCTGCTGAGCAAGGAAACCCTGAGCCAGCCAATGAACAGCGTGCGCCATATGGGGATCGCCAGCGATGGCACGATCCTCACCGGGCAACAGTTTATGGGGCCTTCCCAGGAGCGTTCCGAACTGTTGGCGATCAAGCGTCCGGGGCAACCGTTCGTGGCGTTCCCGGTGGCCGATGAGCAATTGCAGGCCATGGGGCACTACACCGCCAGCGTGGCCGTACACAGCGAGTTGCGTCTGGTGGCACTGACCGCGCCACGGGGCAATCGCTTCTTTATCTGGGACATGGACAGTGGCGAACTGCGCCTGGACGGGCCGTTGCCCGACTGCGCCGGCGTCGGGGCAGTGGCCGACGGGTTTGTCGTGACCTCTGGCCAGGGTCGTTGCCGTTTCTACGATTGCCGGCAGCCCCAACTGGTGGCCAAGCCCCTGGATCTGCCAGCTGGGTTCTGGGATAACCACCTGCATCTGATCTAAAGCCACTGTCGCGCTCCCGGGCCCACACCTGGGAGCCGACTCACCAGAAAAACCCTACGCAACCTGTGAAAAAACCCCGCCACGGGGACTACTCATCTCACAGACACGTCCGACTTTCCGCCTTATAGCACTCGCCTTTCTGATGAAGACTGCCTGGCTCATCGTGCCAGCGAGCGCCCCTGCGCGCGCCCTCCGCACCCTGTCACCTTCACAAGGAAGCAACTATGCCGGGCCGCCGGATGATTACCATGCTCAGCATCGTACTGCTGGTCGTGCTGATGCTCGCCAGCTATAAAGCGTTCTGGGTTTACCAACAGCTGCAGCTGCTGCATGCGCCAAAGCCGCCCGTCAGCGTGGCGGTGGCAACCGCCCTCGAACAACCCTGGCAGCGCCAGTTGCCCGCCGCTGGCACCCTCAAGGCATTGCAGGGCATCAACCTGAGTATCGAGGTGCCCGGCGTCGTCACCCAGTTGCACTTCGACTCCGGGCAAGTGGTCAAGCAGGGGCAAACCCTGCTGCAACTCGAACACCAGGCCGAGCAGGCCGCATTGGACGTAGCCCTGGCGGACCGCAGCCTGGCCCGGCAGAACTTCCAGCGCGGCCGCGAGCTGGTGGCGATCAACGCCATCTCCCAAGAGGAGTTCGACCGACTGTCCGCCGAGTTCAACCGCAACAATGCCGTCGTTGCACAACGCCGCACGGCGCTGGACAAAAAACGCATCGTCGCCCCGTTCAACGGCACCCTTGGCATCCGCCAAGTCAACATCGGTGACTACCTGCAAAGCGCCACCGTGATCGCCAAACTGCAGGACGCCCATAGCCTTTACGTCGATTTCCACATCCCCGAGCACGCCGTTCAACTGATCAAGATCGGCCAGTCCGTGCGCATTGAAGTCTCGGCACGCCCAGGACTTTCCAGTCTCGCCACCATTAGCGCCATCGACCCCATCGTCGACACCCACACGCGAAATGTGTTGGTACGCGCCACCCTGACTCATCCGCCCGCCGACCTGTTGCCGGGAATGTTCGCCCACTTGCAGGTGCTGCTGGCGAACCCGGGTTTGCATATCGTGATAGAGGAGAGCGCAATCGCCTACAGCCCCTATGGCCAGTATGTGTACGTCGTAGCCCCGCGCAAAAACAGCGAAGGCCGTGACGAGCTGGATGCCGAGGGCAAGCCGCTGCTGATCGCCGAACAACGCCTGGTCGAAACGGGCGAGCGACGCGACGGCACCATCGTGATTGCCAAAGGGCTGGCCAAGGGCGAACAGGTCGTTACTGCCGGCCAGATCAAATTGCAAAACGGTACCCCGGTGCGCATCAGCATCCACCGGAACCAACCTGATGAGCGTCCACTGGCGGCCCAACGGGAGAACGACAAATGACGTTCACCGACCTGTTTATCCGCCGCCCCGTACTGGCCCTGGTGGTCAGCCTGTTGATCGTGTTGCTGGGCTGGCAGGCGTTTGGGCAATTACCATTGCGCCAATTCCCGCAGATGGAAAGTGCGCTGGTCACGGTGACCACGGTCTCTCCAGGCGCCAGTGCCGAGACCGTGCAGAGCTACATCACACAACCTCTGCAGAAAAGCATGGCAAGCGCGCAAGGCATCGACTACATGCGCGCCACCAGCCGGCAGAATGTGTCGATTATTTCCATCTACGGGCGGGTCGGGGCCGACAGCGACCGGTTGTTCACCGAGCTGTTGGCCAAGACCAATGAAGTAAGGAACCAACTGCCCCGGGACATAGAGGATCCGGTGCTGAACAAGGTCGCGGCGGATAACACCGCGCTGATGTACCTGGGTTTTTCCAGCGACACCATGAACAATGCGCAAATCACCGACGTCCTGCTGCGTGTGATCCAGCCTCGCCTGGTGACTCTGCCGGGCATGGCCGAGGCCCAGATCATCGGCAACCAAAGCTTTGCCATGCGTATCTGGCTTGATCCGCTGAAACTCGCAGGCTTTGGTTTGAGCGCCAGCGATGTGACCCAGGCCATCAAGCGCTACAACGTACAGTCCATTGCCGGCGACGCCACAGGTGAATTAGTCGTTACCAGTGTCACGGCCAATACCGAACTGCAGTCGGTTGAAGGCTTCCGGGCCATCACCTTGAAAACCAACGGCGACAGCCAGGTCCGCCTCGGGGATGTGGCGCGGGTGGAGCTGGGTGCGCAGAACTACGACAGCTTCAGTTCATTCAATGGCCTGCCCGCGACCTACATCAGCATCAAGCCGACCCCCGACGCCAACCCGCTGGAGCTGGGCAAGCGCGTACGCGAACTGATGCCCCTGCTGCAGGCGCAGTTACCGCCTCATCTGCAAGCCGATATCGCCTACGACTCGACGTTGTATATCAACGCCTCTATCGACCATGTGCTGTCGAGCCTGCTGGAAGCCATCCTGATTGTGGTGTTGGTGGTGTTCCTGTTTCTAGGCTCTTTGCGCGCCGTGGTGATTCCCGTCATCACCATTCCCCTGTCGCTGGTCGGCACGCTGTTCTTCATGCAACTGATGGGCTACTCGATCAACGTCCTGACGCTGCTGGCCATGGTTCTGGCCATTGGCCTGGTGGTGGATGACGCCATTGTGATGATGGAGAACATTCATCGGCATATCGAACGAGGCAAGTCGCCCCTTGAGGCCGCGATCAAAGGCGCGCGGGAGGTGTGCGTGCCGGTGATTTCGATGACCATTACCCTGGCCGCGGTGTATGCGCCCATCGGTTTCCTGCAGGGGTTGACCGGGGCGCTGTTCAAGGAGTTTGCCCTGACCCTGGCCGGGGCCGTGGTGATTTCCGGTATCGTTGCGCTGACCCTATCACCGATGATGTGCGCCCTGTTATTGCGCCCTGAAGAACAGCCACGGGGCCTGTCCCTGGTCCTGGACCGGCTGTTCAACCATCTGAAGCAGCGTTACCAGCGCCGCCTGCATCAGATCATGGAGGCGCAGTCGGTGGTCATCGTGTTCGCCCTGCTGATCCTCGGCCTGATTCCCGCCATGCTCACCTTCACCCTCTCCGAGCTGGCCCCCGATGAGGACCAGGGCCTGATCTTTATCCTCGCCAGCGCACCGCAGCCGAGCAACCTGGCCTCCCTCAACCGTTACACCCAGGACTTCATCGCGCTGTTCAAGACCCTGCCCGAGTACCAGGCCTCGTTCCAGATCAATGGCCTCGATGGCGTGCATTCGGGGGTGGGCGGTTTCCAACTGCGCCCGTGGGACCAGCGCGAGCGCACGCAGATGGAGGTGCTGGCGCCGCTGCGCAAAAAGCTCGACAGCATCCCCGGCCTGCAAGTATTTGCCTTTAACCTGCCGTCCTTGCCGGGTACGGGCGAAGGCCTGCCTTTTGGTTTTGTCATCAGTTCCCAGCAGGACCACAAGTCGATGCTGGCGGTGGCCGAGCGCGTCAAACAGCGGGCCATCGACTCCGGGAAGTTTGCCTACGTGGATATCGACCTGGCCTTCGACCGGCCCGAAGTAGTGATCGACATTGACCGGGCCAAGGCCGCGCAAATGGGCGTGTCCATGCAGGACCTGAGCCTGACCCTGGCGACCCTGCTGGCTGAAACGGAAATCAACCGCTTCAGGATTGATGGCAATCTGTACAAGGTCATTGCCCAGGTCGAGCGCACCTACCGCGATAACCCGGACTGGCTGAGTCACTACAACGTCAAAAATGCCAAGGGCCAATTACTGCCCCTGTCGACGTTGATCACCGTCTCCAGCCAACAGGTACGCCCGCGACAGTTGAACCAGTTCCAGCAGCTCAATTCGGTGCTGGTCTCGGCTTACCCGATTGTCGGTATGAGCAACGCCCTGGAGACCGTACAAGCCATCGCCCAGGAAGAGGCTCCGGCGGGCTACACCTTCGACTACAGCAACGCCACGCGCCAGTTTGTGCAGGAGGGCAATGCGCTGTGGGGTACGTTCGGCCTGGCGTTGGCGATCATCGGCCTGGTGCTGGCGGCCCAGTTTGAAAGCCTGCGTGACCCGCTGGTGATCCTGGTGACGGTGCCGCTGTCAATCTGCGGGGCATTGATTGCGCTGTTCCTCGGCTGGTCGACCCTGAACATTTACACACAAATCGGCCTGGTCACGCTGATCGGCCTGATCAGCAAGCACGGCATCCTGATCGTCGAGTTCGCCAACCAGTTGCGCAAGGAGCAGGGGCTGTCGGCGCGTGCCGCCATCGAAGAAGCCGCCGCGATCCGCTTGCGGCCGGTGCTGATGACCACCATCGCTACCGTGCTGGGGGTGATCCCGCTGGTGTTTTCCAGCGGTGCCGGCGCGGTCAGCCGGTTTGATATCGGCATGGTGATCGCCACCGGGATGTCGATCGGGACCTTGTTCACTTTGTTCGTCCTGCCTTCGGTGTATACGGCGCTGGCCAAGCGTGACATGCCCGCACCCTGACCTCATATGGGAAAGGCCTGACACCCCTTTCCCTATTCCCCTACGCCTCCAAACCATTGCGCTTGAGCCTGCCCGCGAACGCTGAAATTTACCAGTTGGAATCCCCCCGAAACTCGGAGTAATGTGCCGAATCGTTCGTCTTCGTCTGCCTCAGTTTTTCCAAGGAACCGGAATATGCTGCGTCGTCGCATGCTGATCATGTTGGCCGTTGTGCTGCTCATCGTCCTGCTGCTGGGGGGCTATAAAGCCTTTTCCATCTATCAGCAGATCCAGGTCTTTTCCGCGCCCAAACCGCCGATCAGCGTGGCGGTGGCCACCGCGGTCGAACAACCGTGGCAACAGCGCCTGCCGGCGGTGGGTACGCTCAAGGCCTTGCAGGGGGTGAACCTCGCGCTGGAGATTGCCGGCACGGTCAAGGACGTGCAGTTCGAGTCGGGGCAGAAGGTCAAGGCCGGGCAGCCGCTGGTGCAACTCGACAGTGCGGTGGAAGACGCCCTGCTGCAAACCGCCCAGGCCGACCTGGGTCTGGCCCAGCTCGATTACGGGCGCGGCAGCCAACTGGTGGGCAGCCAGGCGATCTCCAAAGGCGAGTTCGACCGGCTCTCGGCGCAACTGCAAAAAAACAAGGCCACGGTCAACCAGCTCAAGGCGTCTCTGGCCAAGAAACACATCGTCGCGCCGTTCAGCGGCACTATCGGCATTCGTCAGGTCGATGTGGGCGACTATCTGGCCAGCGGCACGGTGATTGCCACCTTGCAGGACCTGAGCAGCCTCTATGTGGACTTTTATGTGCCCGAGCAGTCGGTGCCCAAGCTGGCCGTGGGCCAGGGGGTGCAGGTGCAAGTCTCGGCCTACCCGAAACTGACCTTCCCCGGCACCCTCAGTGCGATCAACCCGAAAGTCGAGAGCAGCACCCGTAACGTGCTGGTTCGAGCGACCCTGGCCAACCCGGACAATAAACTGCTACCGGGCATGTTCAGCAGCCTGCAAGTGCTGTTGCCCGACCCGCAAGCGCAGGTGGTGATACCGGAAAGTGCCATTACCTACACCCTCTACGGCAACTCAGCCTACGTGGTAACACAGAAAAAAACCGAGGACGGCAGCCTCGAAAAAGATGCCAACGGTCAACCGATACTGATCGCCGAACGGCGCTTTATCGAAACCGGCGAACGGCGCGATGGCCTGGTGCTGATCACCAAAGGCCTGAGCAGTGGCGAGCAAGTGGTCAGCGCCGGGCAGATCAAGCTCGACACCGGTGCGCATATCGCCATCACTGCGGATAAAAACCTGCCGGCCGCCCCTGGCCAACCTCCGCGCAACGACGGTTCAAGGAACTGAGCCATGGCGTTTACCGACACGTTTATCCGCCGCCCGGTGCTGGCCATGGTGGTCAGCCTGCTGATCGTGCTCCTGGGTTTCCAGGCCTACAGCAAACTGCCACTGCGCCAATACCCATCCATGGAAAATGCCCTGATCACGGTGACTACCGCGTACCCCGGGGCCAATGCCGAGACGATCCAGGGCTATATCACCCAGCCGTTGCAGCAAAGCCTGGCAAGTGCCGAAGGTATCGACTACATGACCTCGGTCAGTCGCCAGAACTTCTCGGTGATTTCCATCTATGCGCGGATCGGCGCCAACAGCGACCGGCTGTTCACCGAGCTGCTGGCCAAGGCCAACGAGGTCAAGAACAAACTGCCCCAGGACGCCGAAGACCCGGTGTTGAGCAAGGAGGCCGCAGATGCCTCGGCGCTGATGTACATCAGCTTCTCCAGCCAGCAACTGAGCAACCCGCAGATCACCGACTACCTGTCGCGGGTGATCCAGCCCAAGCTGGCGACCCTGCCCGGCATGGCCGAAGCCGAGATCCTCGGCAACCAGGTATTTGCCATGCGCCTGTGGCTGGACCCGGTCAAGCTCGCGGGCTTTGGCCTGAGCGCCAGTGACGTCACCGATGCCGTGCGCCACTACAACTTCCTCTCCGCCGCCGGCGAAGTGAAGGGCGAGTATGTGGTCACCAGCATCAACGCCAACACCGATTTGAAGACCGCCGAGGCCTTCGCCGCCATCACCGTGAAGACCGATGGCGACAGCCGGGTGCTGCTGGGCGACGTGGCCCGGGTGGAAATGGGCGCGGAAAACTACAACGCCATCAGTTCCTTTGGCGGTACGCCTTCGGTGTACATCGGCATCAAGGCCACGCCCAGTGCCAACCCGCTGGATGTGATCAAAGAAGTACGCAAGCTGATGCCGGAGCTGGAATCCCAGTTGCCGCCCAATCTCAAAGCAGAAATCGCCTACGACGCCACGCTGTTTATCCAGGCGTCCATCAACGAAGTGGTCAAGACCCTGTTTGAAGCGGTGCTGATCGTGATCGTCGTGGTGTTCCTGTTTCTCGGGGCGCTGCGCTCGGTGGTGATCCCGGTGGTGACCATCCCGCTGTCGATGATTGGCGTGCTGTTTTTCATGCAACTGATGGGCTACTCCATCAACCTGCTGACACTGCTGGCGATGGTGCTGGCCATCGGCCTGGTGGTGGATGATGCCATTGTGGTGGTGGAGAACATCCACCGCCATATTGAAGAAGGCAAGACGCCACTGGACGCTGCGCTGGAAGGCGCGCGGGAGATTGCCGTGCCGGTGGTGTCGATGACCATCACCCTGGCGGCGGTGTATGCGCCCATCGGTTTCCTCGAGGGGCTGACCGGGGCGTTGTTCAAGGAGTTCGCCCTGACCCTGGCCGGTGCGGTGGTGATTTCAGGCATCGTCGCCCTGACCCTGTCACCGATGATGTGCGCCCTGCTGTTGCGCCACGACGAAAACCCCACGGGCCTGGCCCATCGCCTGGACCGCATCTTCGAAGGCCTCAAGCGCCGCTACCAGACAATGCTGCACGGCACATTGAACACCCGGCCGGTGGTGATCGTGTTTGCCCTGATCGTGCTGTGCCTGATCCCGGTATTCCTCAAATTCACCCAGTCGCAACTGGCCCCGGATGAAGACCAGGGCATCATCTTTATGATGGCCAGCGCACCGCAGCCGACCAACCTGGACTACCTGAACACCTACACCGACGAGTTCATCACGATCTTCAAGGACTTCCCGGAGTATTACTCCTCGTTCCAGATCAATGGGTTCAACGGGGTGCAATCGGGTATCGGCGGCTTCCTGCTCAAACCGTGGAACGAGCGCGACCGCACGCAGATGCAGATCCTGCCTGAGGTACAGAAACGCCTGGAGCAGATCCCCGGCTTGCAGGTATTCGGCTTCAACCTGCCATCACTGCCCGGTACCGGCGAAGGCCTGCCCTTCGGTTTTGTGATCAACACACCCAATGACTATGAGTCGTTGCTGCAAGTGGCCGACCGCGTGAAGAAACGGGCCATGGAGTCGGGCAAGTTCGCCTTTGTCGATATCGACCTGGCGTTCGACAAACCCGAGGTGGTGGTGGACATCGACCGCGCCAAGGCGGCGCAGATGGGGGTGTCGATGCAGGATCTGGGCAGCACACTGGCGACCTTGCTGGCGGAAGCGGAAATCAACCGTTTCACCATTGATGGGCGCAGCTACAAGGTCATCGCCCAGGTCGAGCGGGCCTACCGGGACAACCCCGAGTGGCTGAACAGTTACTACGTGAAAAACACCCAGGGCGAGTTGTTGCCGCTGTCGACCCTGATCAGCATCAGTGACCGCGCGCGCCCGCGCCAACTGAACCAGTTCCAGCAACTCAACTCGGCGCTGATCTCGGGCTTCCCGATTGTCAGCATGGGCGAGGCCATCGACACCGTGCGCCAGATCGCCATCGAAGAAACCCCGGCCGGCTACGCCTTCGACTACAGCGGCGCCTCACGCCAATTCATCCAGGAAGGCAGCGCGCTGTGGGTCACCTTTGGCCTGGCGTTGGCCATCATCTTCCTGGTGCTGGCGGCACAGTTCGAGAGCTTCCGTGACCCGCTGGTGATCCTGGTGACGGTGCCGCTGTCGATCTGCGGCGCGTTGATCCCCTTGTTCCTGGGTTGGTCGAGCATGAACATCTACACCCAGGTGGGGTTGGTGACGTTGATCGGGCTGATCAGCAAGCACGGGATCCTGATCGTCGAGTTTGCCAACCAGTTGCGCAAGGACAAGGGCCTGACGCCCCGTGAAGCAGTGGAAGAAGCGGCGGCGATTCGCCTGCGCCCGGTATTGATGACCACGGCAGCGATGGTGTTTGGCATGGTGCCGTTGATCTTTGCCACAGGGGCCGGGGCGGTCAGTCGGTTTGATATCGGGATGGTGATTGCTACGGGGATGTCTGTGGGTACGTTGTTTACGCTGTTTGTGTTGCCGTGTGTTTATACGTTGTTGGCTAAGCGTGAGGTCTTGGCTGCGGTGGATTGATTGAGTACCTATCCGTTTCTGCGGCCCCTGTGGGAGCTGTCTCGCCCTGCGAGGCTGCGATAGCGGTGTGTCAGACAACATAAAGGCTAGCAGTGCCGGCGCCATCGCTGGCAAGCCAGCTCCCACACCCACCGGGGAACGCGGCTTCGCGCTCCGGTTCTACTGTGGCTCTGCTTTTGATCTTGATCTGAGGCGCCCCGCCAGGGCTGAGCGTATAGCCGCCATCCCAGACCAAGAACGCAGCAACACGCAAAAAACAAAAGGCCCCGCACTGCGGGGCCTTTTACAGGGGCGTCAATCTCTTCAACTCGCAGGCCTCATCCCTTGGGACATCCCAAACATAAACAGCAAAAGCTGATGATCAGGCTGCGTAACCCCCGTGGTCTTGGCGATCCGCGGCACCGGGCATTGCCCGCCGTTGTGCGCCGCGCTGAGGACTTCTGTGCGGGGCTGCTCCCAGGCAGCCAGGGCCAGGGAGGCGATGCCCAAGGCCCCCAACAGAAACAAACCTCGTGCTATTTCTAGCTTCATTAGGTTAAACCCTTGATAGCGCTGCCAAACGCCGCTTCGTAAAAGTAGCTGAGTTTTTGCCAGTCGGCGGCATTCCACGACGAATGGCGCCGCAACTGCTGCATGTCATGGTCAGCGGCCCGGCGGGCGGTCAAGCGTTGGCGACTCTTCTCGAGATCCAGCAGCGCCACTTCGACCGTCGCGCCCTCTGCCGCCCCGCTGACCCGCACAAAAATATGCTTGCTGTACAGGCAGCCATGCTGCCAGCGCCCCTTGTGCATGCGCGCCAGGGTTTGCGCCAACTCAGCTAGCAGGCGCTCATGCACCAGTTCCCCACATTGCGCGCGGCCACCGGCGGCGTACCAGCTGTCGATATCCACAAAGCCATCCAAAGCCGCCGTCACCAGCAAAGCCTTCCACTGTTGGTCCGGATCACGACGGGCGCCACAGAACACCAGTTCCGGAACCCCCACATCGAGCAAGCGCAGGCCCCTGAGCGCATCGCGCTCGCGCAACACCGTGGGCCGCCCAAAAGGATGCAGCCAACTGCGATAGGTGTGACCTGTCTGGCGCTTGCTGTAGAGCAAGCGCCCATTGGTGCCGATTACCCGCTGTACTCCGCTTTCGCCCCCTCGACGCCGATTGGGCTCCTCGACCCACTCGCCCTGCTGCCGCCAGAAGTAATCGAAGCGCTCTTCGGGAGCTACGTGACTGCCTGCTACGTACTCAACTGCCATCCTGCTACCTCTTGCGCAATACATACACTCGCCACATGGCGTACAGCGGTATGAAGTCCAAATACTCCTGGACGCGGAAACCAGCTTGCTCAAACTCAGCTTCAACAGTAGCAGCCGGTAACACAAAACGATTTCGGTAACTCTCCTGCTCACTTTTGTTGCGGCGCTGCATTTCCAGGCGCTTGCGTTTCCAGGCCTTGAAGTTGCCATCCACCCACAACGAAATGATCACGCTATCGCGGGTAACCCTTTGAAATTCTTTCAATAACGCCAGCCGATGCGCCGGGTCGCCGATGTGGTGCAGCAGACGCATGCAGAAAATGCTGTCCACTGCGTTGTCTGGCAGGTCGATATCAAACGCTGATGTCTGCAAGGGCCGTACCCGCTTGAGCACATCCGCCGGTTGCGACGCAGTGGCGATGCTTAACATGGCCTCGGAATTGTCCGCGCCGATAATCACCCGGTTGGGCTTTTCTGCCAGCAGTGGCCAGAATCGCCCGGCACCGCACGGCAAATCCAACACCAGACCAGGCTCACCGGCCATCGCCAGCGCACCGCGGGCCAATTGCTCATCCCGTTTGTGCGACAGCCGCCGCGCCAACTTGCCCTGATGTTTAAGCAGATATTGTTGAGCGTGCCGGTCGTCGTACTTGGCGGAAAATTCAAGTTTGATAGGGGTAGCCATCAACGGATCTCCTAGACTGATGCCTGCAACCTTAAGCAGTCGCACGTCATCTGCAGGTCAACCCTTTGTGAAAAAAACGTCCCGTCTAACCCTAAAGAATTACAAGGTTTTACAGGGAAAAAGCATGGCATGAAGCCATCTTCGCCGAACAGGCGGGAATCTGCCCCTGGGGAAGGGGCAGGAAAGGGCTCAGGATTTGACCTGATTCAATTCAACATGGAAGCGACAACCACTGGGCTCCATGGTACTGAGGCTGACCACCCAGCCCTGGCTCTCGCAGATGCGCTGGACCAGTGACAAACCCAGGCCCAGGCCGTCACCGCGTTTTTCGTTACCGCGTACAAACGGCTCGAACATAGCCTCGCGCTTGTCTTCGGGAATCCCCACCCCGCTGTCTTCCACTACAAAGCCGGTAGGCTCCAGGGTCAGGCGGATAAACCCGTGTTCGGTGTAGTGCAGGGCGTTGCGCAGCAGGTTGCCCATGACCGCATGCAGGAAGGTGGCGTTGTAGCGGGTGTCGAGTGGGTTGCCCGGCAGGTAGAACAACTCGATGCCCTTGCGCTCGATAGGTTCGCGCCAGATCCCCAGCAAGCCCTCCGCAACCTCGGAGAGGCTGACCTGGGGCGACATCGTGGTGTCGTCATGCTGGGCACGGGCCAGCATCAGGAAGGTCTGCACCAGCTCGCGCATTTCCTCGCAGGCCCGGGCGATACGCTCGACCTGTTTACGCCCCCGTGAATCAATCGCCGGGTTTTCCAGCAGCAGTTCGCAGGAACTGGCCAGCACCATCAAGGGCGTGCGCAGTTCATGGCTGACATCGCTGGTGAACAGGCGCTCACGGGTCAGGGCCTGGCGCAGACGGCCAAGGGTGGCGTCGAAGGCCACTGCCAGTTCGCCCACTTCGTCGGCCGCATAGTCCGGCGCCAGCGGCGGCGCCAGCCCCAGTAATTGGTCACGATGCCGCACCTGGCGCGCCAGGCGCACCACCGGTGCCATCACCTTACGGGCAAGGACCCAGCCGAGGAATACCGCCAGTGCCAGGCTGAGTACAAACCCTACCAGCACCACTGCAAACAACACGCGCTCGCGCTCTTCGAAATCGCTCTGGTCTTGCAGCAGGACATATCGACGGCCGTCGACGATCTCGACCATGGCATGGTAGGAAAGCGCATCGCGAAATACTTCGTGAAAGCCGGCGTCCAGATGCCGCAAGTCCTTGGGCAGTTGGAAATCCCCGCGTCCGCCGCTGAAATAGAACAGTTGGTCCGGCTCGGGACGGTGGCGCCAGTCTTCGACACTGTCCATCAACAGCAGACGCTGCAGGTCGCCGCCCAGCCCCGCCGAAATCAGTTTTTCTTCCACCAGGTGCACCGTGGCGACGATGCCCATGGCGAAGGCCCCCGCCACCAGCGCGCTCATCAGCGCAAAGGCAATGATGATCCGCTGGGCAAGGCTTTGCTTAAACTCCATCACGCCCCTCGGCCAAGCGATAACCCACGCCATGCACGGTTTGCAACAAGGGTTTGGCAAATGGCTTGTCGATCACTTGGCGCAGTTGGTGGACATGGCTGCGCAGGCTGTCGCTGTCCGGGCAGTCATCGCCCCACAGGGCCTCTTCAAGCACTTCGCGGCGCAGGACATGCGGGCTTTTCTGCATCAACACCGCGAGCAATTTCAGGCCGACAGGGTTGAGCTTGAGCAGGCGCCCTTCGCGGGTCACTTCCAGGGTGTCGAGGTCGTAGGACAGATCGCCGACTTGCAGCTCGCGCCGGCCGCCACCCTGGGCGCGACGCAGCACGGCTTCGATACGTGCGGCCAGTTCCGACAGGGCAAACGGCTTGAGCAGATAGTCATCGGCCCCCGACTTGAAGCCTTGCAGGCGGTCGTCCAATTGGTCGCGGGCGGTGAGCATGATCACCGGTGTGTCGCGGCGCGCGTCTTCACGCAGGCGTTTGCACAGGGTGTAGCCATCAATCCCAGGCAGCATGATATCGAGCACGATCAGGTCGTAATGCTCGGTGGCCGCCAGGTGCAGGCCAGACAAACCGTCCTGCGCACAGTCCACGGTATAGCCCTTGAGTCCGAGGTAATCCGCCAGGTTGGCCAGAATATCGCGGTTGTCTTCAACCAATAAAATTCGCATGGGCAGTGTCTCCGTACGCGGTAACAGCCGTGTTGGCTCGCGCAGCTTAAGGCCAAGTATGGCTTACCGCTAGGCCTGAACGGTCAACCGATTACTGTTTTCAACCGATTGAGCGGCTTAACGAGTTTTTCACTATAGGTTCACAAGCTGACCACAGTGTCAGGGTGAAGATCGCCGCCCATCGCTCTCAGGAATATAGACATGGGCCCGCCCAAGACTGCGCCAATGCGTTATTTGCTACTGCTGACCTGCACCTGGCTGGCCATTTTTGTGTTGACCCGCAGCGTACTGCTCCTTACCCACCTGGATGAAGTCAGCGGCAACCTGCTACCGGTATTCGGCGTGGGGCTGCTCTACGACCTGGGGTTCCTGGCCTATGCCGCGCTGCCCCTGGGCCTGTACCTGCTGCTGTGCCCGCCGGCTTTGTGGCGGCGGCGCGGCCACCGCTGGTTCCTGCAAGGCGTACTGACCGCCAGCCTGTTCGCCATGCTGTTCACCTCGGTGGCCGAATGGTTGTTCTGGGATGAGTTCGGGGTGCGCTTCAACTTTATCGCCGTCGACTATCTGGTGTATTCCGATGAAGTGCTGAACAACCTGCTGGAGTCCTACCCAATCGGCAAACTGTTGGGCCTGTTGGCGATACTGGCAATTGTCTTGAGCCTGGCCTTGCGCAAGCTGTTCAACGTGGCACTCGACTCGCCGCTGCCGGCCATGCGCGGGCGCCTGCTCAATGCCTTGGGATTGTTGGTGGTTGCCGGCCTGAGCCTGCAGTTGGTCAGCCAGGACAGCCCGCGCACCCAGGGGGGCAACGCCTATAACAATGAGCTGGCCAGCAATGGCCCGTACCAATTCTTCGCCGCGTTCCGCAACAATGAACTGGACTACAGCCAGTTCTACAAAAGCCTGCCGAGCGATATCGTGGCCCGCCAATTACGCACTGAGCTGAGTGAACCCAATGCCCGCTTCATCGGCAGCGACCCACTGGATATCCGCCGTGCCATCGACAACCCCGGCACCCTGCGCAAACCTAATATCGTGCTGGTGACTATCGAAAGCTTCAGCGCCAAATACATGGGCAGCAATGGCGACGACCGCAACCTGACCCCCAACCTTGATGAGTTGCGTAAACACAGCCTGTATTTCAGCAACTTCTACGCCACCGGCACCCGCACCGACCGAGGCCTGGAAGCCATTACCCTGGCCATTCCGCCCACTCCGGGGCGCTCCATCGTCAAGCGGGTTGGCCGGGAAAGCGGCTTTTCCAGCCTGGGCCAACAGCTCGGCACAATCGGTTATGACAGCGTGTTTGTGTATGGCGGCCGCGGCTACTTCGACAATATGAATGCGTTTTTCAGCGGTAACGGTTACCGGGTGGTCGACCAGAGCAGTGTTGCCGAGGCAGACATCAGCTTTAAAAACGCTTGGGGCATGGCCGATGAAGACTTGTTTAACCAGACCTTGAAACTGGCAGATGCCGACTACGCCAGGCGGCAGCCGTTCCTCCTGCAACTGATGACCACCTCCAACCATCGCCCCTACACCTACCCGGATGGCAGGATTGATATCAAGTCCGGCAATGGGCGCGACGGTGCGGTGAAATACACCGACTACGCAATCGGTCAATTCCTGCAGGCCGCGCGCCAGAAACCGTGGTTCGACAATACGATCTTCGTGTTTGTCGCCGACCACACCGCCGGCAGCGCGGGCAAGGAAGACTTGCCCATCGCCAACTACCAGATTCCGTTGTTTATCTATGCGCCGAAATGGGTCGAGGCCCGTGAAAGCGCGCAACTGGCCAGCCAGATCGACCTCGCCCCGACACTCCTGGGCCTGTTGAACCTGAGCTATGAATCGACGTTTTTCGGACGCAACCTGCTGCAAGACAACCCGCTTCCTCCTCGTGTGGTAGTCGGCAACTATCAGCACCTGGGTTTGTTTGACGGCACCAACCTGGCGATCCTCAGCCCGCGCCAAGGCCTGCGTCGCCATGACCAGGCCCTGGGCGCAAGCCAGGAGTTCCGGGTCGACAGCAATGACCCGCTGATCCAGCGTGCGATCACTTATTACCAGGCGGCCAGTTATGGCTTCAAGCAACACCTGCTGAGCTGGAAACCCCCGAAAACCACCGCCCCTCAACTGAGCCAGCGTTGACCCGGTAAGCCCCCATAAAAAAGCCCCGCCTGATCACTCAGGCGGGGCTTTTATGCATCGGGGGTAAGGCTGGCTTACATCATGCCGCCCATGCCACCCATACCGCCCATGTCTGGCATACCGCCGCCAGCCGAGCCTTCTGCTTTCGGCTTGTCAGCGATTGCAGCTTCGGTGGTCAGGATCAGGCCACCGATGGAGGCTGCAGCCTGCAGCGCGGAACGAGTCACCTTGGTAGGGTCCAGGATGCCCATTTCGATCATGTCGCCGTAGACGCCAGTCGCAGCGTTGTAACCGTAGTTACCTTTGCCGTTCTTGACTTCGTTGACTACAACGCTTGGCTCGTCGCCGGAGTTGGCAGCGATCTGGCGCAGCGGTGCTTCAACAGCACGACGCAGCACAGCGATACCGACGTTCTGGTCAGCGTTGTCGCCGGTCAGGTTGGTCAGGGCTTCCAGAGCACGGATCAGTGCAACGCCACCGCCAGGTACCACGCCTTCTTCAACGGCCGCACGGGTTGCGTGCAGGGCGTCTTCAACGCGGGCTTTCTTCTCTTTCATTTCAACTTCGGAACCAGCGCCAACCTTGATCACTGCAACGCCGCCAGACAGCTTGGCCAGGCGCTCTTGCAGTTTTTCACGGTCGTAGTCCGAGGAAGTCTCGGCAACCTGGGCACGGATCTGGGTGATGCGCGCCTGGATGTCCTGCTCAACGCCAGCACCGTCAACGATGATGGTGTTTTCTTTGGAGATGGTCACGCGCTTGGCGCTACCCAGGTTTTCCAGGGTGGCGCTTTCCAGGCTCAGGCCGATCTCTTCGGAGATTACGGTACCGCCGGTCAGGACGGCGATGTCCTGCAGCATGGCCTTGCGACGATCGCCGAAGCCTGGAGCCTTGACGGCTGCGACTTTAACGATACCGCGCATGTTGTTCACAACCAGAGTCGCCAGGGCTTCGCCTTCAACGTCTTCGGAAACGATCAGCAGTGGACGGCCGGCTTTGGCAACGGCTTCCAGTACTGGCAGCATTTCGCGGATGTTCGAGATCTTTTTGTCGACCAGCAGGATCAGCGGGCTGTCCAGCTCGGCAACCATGGTCTCTGGCTTGTTGACGAAGTACGGGGACAGGTAGCCACGGTCGAACTGCATGCCTTCTACAACCGACAGTTCGTTTTCCAGGCCAGTGCCTTCTTCAACGGTGATCACGCCTTCTTTACCGACTTTTTCCATGGCTTCGGCAATGATGTCGCCGATGGAGCTGTCGGAGTTGGCAGAGATGGTACCTACCTGAGCGATAGCCTTGGTGTCAGCGCATGGCTTGGACAGGTTTTTCAGCTCAGCAACGATGGCGATGGTCGCCTTGTCGATGCCGCGCTTGAGGTCCATCGGGTTCATGCCGGCAGCGACGGCTTTGTAGCCTTCGTTGACGATGGCCTGAGCCAGAACGGTGGCGGTGGTGGTGCCGTCGCCGGCGTCATCGTTGGCACGGGAGGCAACGTCTTTGACCAGCTGCGCGCCCATGTTTTCGAAACGGTCTTCCAGTTCGATTTCTTTGGCGACCGAAACGCCGTCCTTGGTGATGGTCGGAGCGCCGAAGCTCTTCTCGATGATCACGTTACGGCCTTTCGGGCCCAGGGTCGCTTTTACTGCGTCAGCCAGGATGTTGACACCGGTGAGCATTTTCTTACGGGCGGAATCGCCGAATTTAACTTCTTTAGCAGCCATGATCGATATTCCTTAAATACTTTGTAGTAACGGGAAAATGAGCGGGGAATCAGCCTTCCAGTACAGCGAGAATCTCGTTCTCAGCCATAACCAGCAGGTCTTCGCCGTCGACTTTCACAGTGTTGCTGCCGGAGTAAGGACCGAATACAACCTTGTCACCGACTTTAACGGCCAGCGCACGCACTTCACCGTTTTCCAGAGTCTTGCCTGGGCCTGCAGCGACGATCACACCGTGGTTGGCTTTTTCAGCAGCCGAACCTGGCAGAACGATACCGCCAGCGGTTTTCTTTTCTTCTTCGCTGCGACGGATAACGACGCGGTCGTGCAGAGGACGAAGCTTGCTCATTGTCGATCTCTCCTAATTGTAAGTTTCATCGGCCGGTATCAGTACCGGCGGGTGGTATTCCGGCGGTGCCGGTCGCGGTTCGCCAAGCGAAACGCGGAAGTCTGTCTGGTGTCGCCACCAGAAACCTTGCGGTGACCGTTACATAAGGGCGTATATGCTTATTACAAGGGCCGCAGATGAAAATTTTTGTGTCAGCAGGGCACCCGAAGGTGCCCTGCCAGGGATGGCGTTACTTGGAGTCGCGGTGCTCGAACTCACCTTCGATCACATCACCTTCACGCCCCAACGGCTGGCGAGGTGCCGGGCCACCACGAGGCTGCAGGTCATCGGCAAACGCACGCTGGCGGATCGCCGCTTCTTCGGCGCGCTGGCGCAGCTTGCCTGCCAGCAAGCGCCGGGTGAATGGCAGCAGCAGGATCAAACCCAGCACATCACTGACAAAACCCGGCACGATCAACAGGCCACCGGCCAAAGCCATCATCAAGCCTTCAAGCATGGTCTGGGCCGGCAATTCGCCGCGATTCAGGCTTTCACGGGCACGCAGTGCAGTGGCCAGGCCGGCGATACGCAGCACGAACACGCCGAGCATCGAGCCGAGAATAATCAGCAGCAGCGCCGGGAAAAACCCTATAGCCCCGCTGACCTTGACGAATACGAACAGCTCCAGCACCGGAAACAGCAGAAAGAGCAATAAAAAAGGGCGCATCAAATGGTTCCTCAACGCAAGAATGCCTTGCTACTAGACCCTAGATGACGTCGCCCTTTCGTGAATTCAAGCTTGCGAGGTGGCTTTTTTCGGCCAAGCCTCGGCGTGAGCCAGGAAAACCAAGGCCTCGCGCACTTGTGTCGGCGTGTTGCAAGTACCCGCAAAGGGCAACCAGTGCAGGCCCTGACCGATGCGCAGGTGCATGCCTTCGCTGTCGATACCGGCCAGTTGCGCCGGCTCGGACGTCGGCAGGCCCGCCAGTTCGACATAGTGGGCGATGGCCTTGGTGTGATCGCTGTTCATGTGCTCGATCATGCTCAACTCGGCCTTGCCGGCGAACGGATTGGCCAGGGTCAACTGATCGACCCAGTGGATCGCGCCAAAACCGCCGATGTAGCGATGCCGCACCGGCTTGAGCACCCAGAAATCGAAGTCATGGGCCTTGTGGTAGTTGGCCGAGTCCGGGAAATACCGGTAGTAGCGTTCGGCGGCGGCGGCAATGGCCGCCTCGTCCTCGAGCTTTTCGGCTTCGGCGAGATAGGTAAGGCGCCCGACAGCTTGCACATCATCAGCCTCGCGCTCGCCCACCAACAACGAGCACTTGGGGTCTTTTTGCAGGTTGTGGGTGTGCTGGGCAATACGGCTGATCAGGATCAGCGGCCGGCCTTCGGCATCCAGGCAATAAGGCACCACCGAACCAAAGGGGAAGCCGGGCATGGCCTTGGAGTGGGTGGCGAGCGCCCCACGGTATTCCTTGAGCAGTAGTTCTCGTGCATTCTTGGCAACGTGGACGCTCAATTTATGACTCCTTCGATAAATTCCGTCAGAAAACGGACTGGGGCAACCGCTTAAATCTGCTCATAGGACATGCGAATGCATCTCAACGACAAAGTAATCATTATCACCGGCGGTTGCCAGGGCCTGGGCCGCTCCATGGCCGAGTATTTTGCAAGCAAAGGTGCCCATCTGGCACTGGTGGACCTCAATCAGGAAAAACTCGACGCGGCCGTGGCTGCCTGCCAGTCCCACGGTGTCACCGCACGCAGCTATCTGTGCAATGTGGCAGATGAAGATCAGGTGACTCATACCGTAGCGCAGATCGCCGAGGATTTCGGCGCGATCCACGGTTTGATCAACAACGCCGGGATCCTGCGTGATGGCCTGCTGCTCAAGATCAAGGACGGCGAGATGACCAAGATGAGCCTGGCCCAGTGGCAGGCGGTGATCGACGTCAACCTGACCGGCGTGTTCCTCTGCACCCGCGAAGTGGCAGCAAAAATGGTGGAGCTGAACAACCAGGGCGCCATTATCAACATCTCGTCGATCTCCCGCGCGGGTAACGTGGGCCAGACCAACTATTCGGCGGCCAAGGCCGGCGTGGCCGCAGCGACGGTGACCTGGGCCAAGGAACTGGCGCGCTATGGTATTCGCGTGGCGGGCATTGCGCCGGGCTTTATCGAGACCGAGATGACGCTGGGCATGAAGCCTGAAGCGCTGGAGAAGATGACGTCGGGGATCCCGCTCAAGCGCATGGGCCGCCCGGAAGAAATCGCCCATTCGGCGGCGTACATCTTCGAGAACGACTATTACACCGGGCGCATCCTGGAGCTGGATGGCGGGCTGCGGTTGTAACTGACACCGCAAAACCTTGTGTAGGGCCGGGCTTGTGTGGGAGCTGGCTTGCCTGCGATAGCATCGCCTCGGTAATACTGAGAAACCGCGGTGATGCTATCGCAGGCAAGCCAACTCCTACATTCCAGTTACCAGGTCACGCCAAACCCTGCGGTGTAACGGGTCTTGCTCAGGCTGCTGTCCGAGGCGCCGCTGATGATGTCGCGCTCGGCCTTGAGATTGAGCGAAGCCCATTCGGTGACTTTATAGCGCAGGCCCATTTCGGCATCGAGGGCGTAGTCGGCCGGACCGGCCAGGGGTTTGCCCACTTCGCCGTTGGTGAAGAACTCCACGGTCTTGCCGATCAGGTAACGGTTGTAGTCCCACTTCATGGCCAGGGAATAGAAGTTGTCCTTGCCGCCGTACTGGTACTCATAGTCAGTGCGGTTGAGCAGCGAGCCCAGGGAGAACGCTCCCAGTTCATCGTCCCAGAACTGATAACCCGGACCGGTACCGACGGTGCGCTGGCGACGCAGGTCTTCAACCTTGTCGTGCTTGTAGGTCAAGCGCCCCTGCCAGAACCACTGGTCGGTAATAAAGCGGTCCAGCGCGTACTCGGCGCTCCAGTTGTCGGTGGTGACCACATCGTTCTGGAATTCGCGGTTGTATTCGCCTTCGGCAATATGCCGCCACTTGCCGTGACGGGCGGTGGTCTTGAAGTCGATGTCGTAGTCGTCGGTGTCTTTTTCCGCACGCTTGTAGTCCAGCGCCACGTCGACATTGCCCTTCCACACCAGATCCTCGATCACCGGCTTTGGCTTGATGATCTGCTGGATGCTGGCCAACTCCACCGTCTTGGGAGCCTCGCCGTTGGCCAGGATCACCTTGCCGTCCTCGGCCGGGTGCAGGGACTTGGCCTTCTCGCCGGTGTAGGCGTCTTGCTTGACCAGCAGTTCCTGGTCGCTTTCCAGGGTTTTCACCTGTTTCCAGTCCACCGGGATCGCCCCGGCGTATTCAGTCTGGATCAACAGCTTGCCGCCGTCGAAAACCTTGATCTTGCCGGTCAGGCGATCACCGTTTTTCAACCAGATGGTATCGGCCAGCACAGGGGTAGAGGCAGTAAAAACAGCGAGGCACAGCAGGGTTCTGGACAACATAAGCGGTTACGGGGCTCAAGTTTGGCGAAAAAAGGGGCATTATCGGCGTAGCTGAAGTCTTAGCAAGGACTGACTCAAGGTTTTCTATTGAGTTCAATTCTCAACGCCATCTTTACAGATGTTTCTTACATAGAAACGACTGATTTCAACCGAGCCAGCCAGAACAGTGAACGAGCCCGCCGAAACGCCGCAAACCCCGTCCGAAATGCGCCGTACTTCGCTGTACCTGACCTTGGCCCAAGTGCCCGAAGGCTGCGTGGTGAGTTATGGCGAACTGGCGCACCTGGCTGGACTGGGGCGTGCCGCACGCTTCGTAGGCCGCACCCTGAGCCAGCTACCAGAGGGTTCGAAATTGCCCTGGCACCGGGTGGTCGCCGCCGGCGGTCGGATAAGTCTGCCGGCGGGCAGCGCTTCAGGTGATGAACAACGTGCGCGTTTGCGCAGTGAAGGTGTCAGTATCCTGAACAATCGCGTTGATATTCAGCGCCATGGCTGGCGCCCGGTAGAGCACAGCGGTTAGAGTGCGCGCTTTGTTTCCGTAAATCTGAGGCAGACTCCAGCCCATGCCCCGTAAAACCTGGCGCGCCGCGCTCGCTGCCTATGCCAGCCCCTCGACGTTAGTGCTGTTATTGCTCGGCTTTGCCGCCGGTCTGCCTTACATGTTGGTGTTCTCGACGCTCTCAGTCTGGTTGCGCGAAGCCGGTGTGGCACGCGAGACCATTGGCTATGCGAGCCTGATCGGCCTGGCATATGCGTTCAAGTGGGTCTGGTCACCCCTGCTGGACCAATGGCGCCTGCCGCTATTGGGCAAGTTGGGTCGTCGTCGTTCCTGGTTGGTGCTGTCCCAATCCCTGGTAATTCTCGGCTTGATCGGTATGGGCTTCTGCGACCCGCAGAAACACCTGTCGTGGCTGATCGCCATTGCCGTTATCGTCGCGTTCGCCTCCGCAACCCAAGACATCGCGGTAGACGCCTATCGCCTGGAAATCGCCGATGACAGCCGCCAGGCCGCGCTGGCCGCCAGCTATATGTCCGGCTACCGCATCGCCGCCCTGCTGGCCACGGCGGGCGCGCTGTTCTTTGCCGAAGGCTTTGGTTCCACCGGCTTCAACTATAAGCATTCGGCGTGGACCGGCACCTACGTGCTGTTCGGCGTTTTGATGATCCCTGCCCTGCTCACCAGCTTTTTCATGCGTGAACCCGATGTGCCCCTGCGCACCCAGTTGCAGGCCGGGCGCTACACGTTTGCCCACCAACTGATGTCGGTGTTTGTGCTGATCGTCCTGCTGGTGTCGGTCCCGGCGATGTTCACCCAGTTGTACAACACCGATTTCGCCAGCGTGCTGTTCGAAGGCGTAAGCCTGCTCGACCTGCTGCTGGAAGACCGCGCCTTCCTGCGCGCCATCCTCTATATCACCCTCACCGCCCTGTGCCTCTCGGCCATGGGCCGCCGGGGCCTGGCGCCGGTGCTGACGCCGGTCAACGACTTTATCCTGCGCTACCGCTGGCAGGCCCTGTTGCTGCTGGGGCTGATCGCCACCTACCGCATGTCGGACACGGTGATGGGCGTGATGGCCAACGTGTTCTATATCGACCAGGGGTTCACCAAGGACCAGATCGCCAGTGTCAGCAAGATCTTCGGCCTGATCATGACCCTGGTCGGCGCCGGCATGGGTGGCCTGTTGATCGTGCGATTCGGCATCCTGCCAATCCTGTTTATCGGTGGCATCACCTCGGCCGGCACCAACTTGCTGTTCCTGATGCTCGCCGACATGGGCGCCGACCTGCAGATGCTGATCTTCACCATTTCCCTGGACAACTTCAGCTCGGGCCTGGCGACCTCGGCGTTCGTCGCCTACCTGTCGAGCCTGACCAACCTGAAGTTCTCCGCCACCCAATACGCCCTGCTCAGCTCGATCATGTTGCTGTTGCCACGACTGATCGGTGGTTACTCGGGGGTCATGGTGGAAAAGTTCGGCTATCACAACTTCTTCCTGATCACTGCGATGCTCGGTGTGCCGACACTGCTGCTGATTGCCTTGCACTGGTACCAGGAAAGCCGGCGGATCCGTTTGAACCCGCCCGAAGAAGGCTGATACCTGTGGGGGT
The DNA here is from genome assembly GCF_012985615.1 of Pseudomonas sp. WS 5412. Lineage (NCBI taxonomy): Bacteria > Pseudomonadati > Pseudomonadota > Gammaproteobacteria > Pseudomonadales > Pseudomonadaceae > Pseudomonas > Pseudomonas sp. WS 5412. The sequence continues at coordinate 36,295 of NZ_JAARMB010000024.1, read as the reverse complement.
TGGCTAAAGCCAGCACCCCACAGAAATCCAGTCACCACCTGATGCCTGTACTCTGGCGGCGACCGCCCGTACAATCCCAGGTCACTTCAAGTCCAAGCAACCGACAACGGCCTACCATGCGCACCAGTCAATATTTGCTCGCCACACAGAAAGAAACGCCTTCCGACGCGGTCGTGATCAGCCACCAGCTGATGCTGCGCGCCGGTATGATCCGCAAACTGGCCTCTGGCCTGTACACCTGGCTGCCCATGGGCTTGAAGGTGATGCGCAAGGTCGAAGCGATCGTTCGCGAAGAAATGAACGCCGCCGGCTCTCTGGAAGTATTGATGCCGAGCACTCAGCCGGCTGAACTGTGGCAGGAATCCGGGCGCTGGGAAGAGTACGGCCCTGAGTTGCTGCGCTTCAAGGATCGTCATGGCCGCGACTTCTGCGCAGGCCCGACCCATGAAGAAGTGATCACCGACCTGATGCGCAACGAGTTGAGCAGCTACAAACAGCTGCCCCTCAACCTGTATCAGATCCAGACCAAGTTCCGTGACGAAATCCGCCCACGCTTCGGCTTGATGCGTGGCCGCGAGTTCATCATGAAGGACGCCTATTCGTTCCACGCCGATCAGCCTTCGCTGCAGGTCACCTATGACCGCATGCACCAGGCCTATTGCAACGTGTTCACCCGCCTGGGCTTGAAATTCCGCCCGGTCGAAGCGGACAACGGTTCCATCGGGGGCGCGGGCTCCCATGAGTTCCACGTGCTGGCAGAGTCCGGCGAAGACGATATCGTCTTCAGCGACGGCTCCGACTACGCGGCCAACATCGAGAAAGCCGAAGCGGTGCCACGGGAAACTTCCCGTCCTGCGCCGGCTGAAGAACTGCGCCTGGTCGATACCCCAGACACCAAGACCATCGCGGCCCTGGTCGAAAAATTCAATCTGCCGATTGAAAAGACCATCAAGACCCTGATCGTGCATGCCGAGGAAGAAGGCAAGTTGATCGCCCTGGTGATCCGTGGCGACCACGAACTCAACGAAATCAAGGCTGCCCAGCAACCTGGCGTCGCCAGCCCGCTGGTCATGGCCTCGGACGCCGAACTGCGTGACGCCATTGGCGCCGGCGCCGGCTCCCTGGGCCCGCTGAACCTGCCATTGCCGATCATCATCGACCGCTCGGTCGAGCTGATGAGCGACTTCGGTATCGGTGCCAACATCGACGACAAGCACTACTTCGGCGTCAACTGGGAGCGTGACCTGCCGGTTCCAACCGTGGCCGACCTGCGCAACGTGGTGGCCGGTGATCCAAGCCCGGACGGCAAGGGCACCCTGGAAATCAAGCGCGGCATCGAAGTGGGGCACATCTTCCAGCTGGGCAACAAGTACAGCAAGGCGATGAAGTGCGAAGTGCTGGGCGAAAACGGCAAGCCGGTGACCCTGGAAATGGGCTGCTATGGCATTGGCGTTTCCCGCGTGGTGGCCGCTGCCATCGAGCAGAACCACGACGAGAAAGGCATTATTTGGAGCGACACCCTGGCGCCGTTCCAGATCGCCCTGGTACCGCTGCGCTACGAAACCGAGCAGGTTCGCGAAGCCACCGACAAACTGTATGCCGAACTGACGGCCGCCGGTTTCGAAGTGCTGCTTGATGATCGCGACAAGAAGACCAGCCCGGGCATCAAGTTTGCCGACATGGAACTGATTGGCATCCCTCACCGGATCGTGGTCAGTGACCGCGGCCTGGCCGATGGCAATCTGGAATACAAGAGCCGGACCGAAGCCGAAGCCCAACCGTTGCCGGTGGCTGACGTGCTGCCCTTCCTTCAGGCGCGTATTCGTCGCTGAAAACCAGATCAAGAGAAGTCATGTTCAAGCGAAACACCAAAGCCCTGGGGGGCGCCGCCTTGTGCGGCGCCCTGCTGGTCAGCGGCTGCGCCAATCACATGTCGCAGCGTAGCGAGCACGAGGAACGGATCGAGCGCAAATTGCTCGACCACAGCCTGCAGATTGATGTCGGCGAACCCAAAGTACTTGAGCTGCCGCAACGCCGCGTGCGTATTCATGAACAGCGGACTTTCGAAGTCACTGAGTTTGAAGTCACGCGCCACTATGATCGCTACACGCCCTACCAGCCCTGGCGCGAACTCTATGAGATCCCGCTGGGTGCCGTGGCAGTGGTCGCGGGCGCCGGGGCCAATGTGGCGAACATCTTTGCCCTGGGCAACCTGCCCGACAGCATGACCCATGACTGGATCAGCTACGGCGTGGCCGGGCTCAACCCGTTCATGAACGTGCAGTCACACGGCCGGGCGCAGCAGAACCTGGCAGGCATCGACGAAATCCAGCGTGACCGCCGCCTGGAATACACCAGCCTGCCGTGGAGCGAGCGACCGGTGCAGGTCAAGGCCGGCAAGCAGATCCACGAGATGACCACCGACCGCAATGGCGTCCTGCGCCTGAACCTGCTGGACAGCCCGTTTGCCGAGCAGGACCTGAGCCAGGTCCGCACCTTGCGGATCAGCATTGAAGATGCCCAGGACGACGTGCACTCGGACTCATCCCTGGCCATCAGCACCACTTTGCGCGGCAAGCTGCTGGAAGCCCATGCCTTGATCTACGACGACCTGGAGGATGACGAAGTCAGCCAATGGGTGCATCGGGTCAAGCGCTTGTCGGAGCTGGGCCTGGAAGAAGAAGCCAGCGAACTGGAACAGAGCCTGATTGAACTGACGCGCAATGATCCGGAATTGCAGCAGGAATTTCTCAAGGCGCTGACCCAGGATGGCGGCCGACTGGTGGCTGACCCGGGTACCCGCTGAGGCAGCACTCAATGTAGGAGCGGGCTTATGTGGGAGCGGGCTTGCCCGCGATAGCGGAGTGTCAGGTTAGATTTATTCGACTGACCCACTGCCATCGCGGGCAAGCCCGCTCCCACATAAGGCCCACCTCCAGCCGTCTACCAGGACAGCTCCAGCTGTTCATTGCCCATGCTCAAATCGAGCAAGCGCACACCAATCCCCAACAATCGCACCGGCTTACCCCCGCGATTGAACGCCTGGGTCAGCAACTGCCGGTAACTCTCCAGGTCCCGCCCTGCCCCCGCCTGTTCCAGGGTGGTCTGGGTAAAATCATGGAACTTCACTTTGACAAAGGGTTTACCCGGCCGATAACTGCTGTCGATACGCTGCATGCGCCCGGCCAGGGTCTCCATCAGCTCAGGGAGTTTTTCCAGGCAACTGGGCAGGTCCGGTAGATCGACATCGTAGGTATTCTCTACGCTGATGGATTGCCGGCGGCTGTCGTTATGCACCGCACGGTCATCAATCCCACGCGCCAAACTCCATAACCGCTCACCAAAACTGCCGAATTCCCGCACCAGCGCCAACTTGTTCCACTCGCGCAGTTGCAGGCAGTCCTCTATTCCCAGCCGCGCCAGTTTTTCAGCAGTGACCTTGCCGACGCCATGCAACTTGCTCACGGGCAGCGCCGAAACAAAGTCCTCCACCTGATCCGGGGTGATCACAAACAGTCCATTGGGCTTTTTCCAGTCGCTGGCGATCTTGGCCAGGAACTTGTTCGGCGCCACCCCCGCAGAAACCGTGATATGCAACTGATTGGAGACCCGCCGACGAATATCCTGGGCAATACGCGTGGCGCTGCCGCCGAAATGCGCGCAATCGGAAACATCCAGATAGGCTTCGTCCAGCGACAACGGTTCGATCAGATCGGTGTAGTCACGGAAAATCGTGTGGATTTCCTTCGATGCTTCTTTATAGGCATCCATACGCGGCTTGACGATGGTCAGGTCGGGGCACAGTTTCAACGCATGGCGCGAAGACATGGCCGACCGCACGCCATAGGCCCGCGCCTCGTAATTGCAGGTGGCGATCACCCCGCGCCGGTCCGCCGAGCCACCTACCGCCAGGGGCTTTTGCGCCAGGCTCGGGTTATCCCGCATTTCGATGGCAGCGTAGAAGCAGTCACAGTCGACGTGGATGATTTTGCGCTGCGTCATATAAAGAGAGGCGTGATCAGGACATAAAGTGGACGGATCGCCAGTATCGCATTCACACCTGTATATAGCACCAGTACTTTGAATCATCTGACAAAGCGGTAGGAAAAAGCCCGGATGAATTTATTTTCTCAATCGAAGAACACGCCCCAATAGAGCTGGAAGCCACGGCCAGACTGGCCGCAAACCGTTCCAGCAGTTGATTTGGAGAGCTAAGCGATTGAAGCACAAGCGCTTTTCTTTGAATCCGCGGTTGACACCGTGTCATTCCTCTGTAGAATGCCGACACACAGACGCGGGATGGAGCAGTCTGGTAGCTCGTCGGGCTCATAACCCGAAGGTCGTCGGTTCAAATCCGGCTCCCGCAACCAAACATCAAGAAAGGCTACTCGAAAGAGTGGCCTTTTTTGTGCGCGCAGGTTTTTGCCCTGCCGCCTGATGCAATATGCCGACGCAGTGAAAAGTCGTGTTCAATCGAGCACTTAGGCTAATTTGCAGTTATTTGGCCCTTTATGCCATTAACGGTTGACACCTCGTCGTTGCGCTGTAGAATGCCGCCCACAGACGCGGGATGGAGCAGTCTGGTAGCTCGTCGGGCTCATAACCCGAAGGTCGTCGGTTCAAATCCGGCTCCCGCAACCAAACATCAAGAAAGGCTACTCGAAAGAGTGGCCTTTTTTGTGTCTGATGGAAAAGTTCTTTTGAAACAATGGCATGGCATCTTTGATGAAACCGCCCATGGGTTTCAGAGCCCGTCCATTTGCAAGCTATGCTCATGTGTCGAGCCCATTTTTGCGCGACCAATGGACGCTGTCGCCGGACCCGGTGATCCGCGTTACTATTTGTAATTATTTTGTACATAGGGATTGGTAACTTGGCTGGATACCCCCATCCTGTCGCGCACAATCCACGAGGTGATTGATGCGCGCCAATTCGTCTGAACCACAAGACACCGTCACAGCCACACAACCGATCGCCCCCACCCGTCTGCGCTGGCTGGATCTGTTGAGCAAGTATCGCCAACCCATTGGGCTGGCGGTCACTTTGCTGCTGTTTGCCATTGCCTTGATCGCTTGCCGCCACTTGCTGCTAGAGCTGGACCTTTACGCCCTCCACGACTCGATCCTGGAAGTGCCGAAGCCCGCCTTGCTGGGTGCCTTCGCCGCCGCAATTGCCGGTTTCATCATTCTATTGGGCTACGAATTTTCCGGCGCACGCTACGCCGGGGTAAAACTGCCAGCCAAGACTTTGGCCTACGGCGGCTTTACCGCGTTCGCCATTGGCAATGCGATTGGCCTGTCGATGCTGTCGGGCGGCTCGGTGCGCTACCGCTTATATGCACGGCATGGCGTCGGGGCTTCGGAAGTTGCCCGGATGACCGTGTTTGCCAGCCTGGCCCTGGGTTGTGCCCTACCGCCGCTCGCCGCCCTGGCCACCCTCAGCAACCTGCCCGCCGCCTCCAATGCCCTGCACTTACCCGCAACGTTGCTCGGCGGGATCGCCGGTGCGGTGCTATTGCTCTCGATCGTACTGTGTATCGGGATTTACCGCCGTCGACTGCCAGAACAGCCCTATCCCGACAACCTGCTGGTCCGGGCCGGCCGCCGCACCTTGCGCCTGCCAGGGCGCCGACTGACCTTCCTGCAATTGATCATCACCGCCCTGGACGTCGCCGCCGCCGCTACCGTGCTTTATCTGCTGCTGCCAGAAGCGCCGCCATTCGGTCCGTTCCTGCTGGTTTACCTGCTGGCACTTGCCGCCGGTGTCCTGAGCCATGTACCAGGCGGCGTTGGGGTATTCGAAGCGATCCTGCTGGCCGCATTTGCCGATACGCTCGGCGCCGCACCGCTGGCCGCCGCACTGCTGCTGTACCGCATGATCTACGTGGTGCTGCCGCTGTTGATCGCGTGCATCTTCCTACTGATCAGCGAGGCTCAGCGTCTGTTCCAGACCCAGCAGAGCCTGCGGGTGGCCTCGGGCCTCGCGGCACCGGTGTTGGCCGTGCTGGTTTTTTTGTCCGGGGTGGTGCTGCTGTTCTCCGGCGCCACCCCGGAAATCGACTCACGCCTGGAAAACATCGGCTTCCTGATTCCCCACCGCCTGATTGACGCCTCGCACTTTGGCGCCAGCCTGATCGGCGTGCTGTGCCTGTTGCTGGCCCAGGGCCTGCGTCGGCGCCTGTCGGCAGCGTGGATGCTGACCATGGTGCTGCTGCTGGTGGGCGCCCTGCTCTCACTGCTCAAAGGCTTCGACTGGGAAGAAGCCAGCCTGATGACCATAACCGCCGTGCTGCTAGCGATCTTCCGCCGCTCGTTCTACCGTGCCAGCCGCCTGACCGAGTTGCCGTTCTCGCCGCTGTACCTGGTGGCCAGCGTCTGCGTGCTCGGTGCGTCGATCTGGCTGCTGCTGTTTGCCTATCAGGATGTGCCTTATAGCCATCAACTGTGGTGGCAGTTCACCCTCGACGCCAACGCCCCGCGTGGCCTGCGCTCACTGCTGGGTGCCGCGATCCTGTTGGTGATTGTCTCGCTGACCTGGCTGTTGCGCACCGCCCGCCCGGTGATCCACCTGCCGAGCGCCGATGAGCTGGAGCGGGCCACCAAGATCCTGATGGCCTCGTCGCAACCCGACGGCGGCCTGGCCCTGACCGGCGACAAGGCCCTGCTGTTCCACCCCAACGACGAAGCCTTCCTGATGTATGCCCGCCGTGGCCGCAGCCTGGTGGCGCTGTACGACCCGATCGGCCCGACCCAGCCACGGGCCGAGATGATCTGGCAGTTCCGCGACCTGTGCGACATCCATCACGCCCGCCCGGTGTTCTACCAGGTGCGCGCAGAGAACCTGCCCTTCTATATGGACATCGGCCTGACGGCGATCAAGCTGGGCGAAGAAGCCCGGGTCGATCTCAAGCGCTTTGACCTGGAAGCCAAGGGCAAGGAGATGAAGGACCTGCGCTACACCTGGAACCGCGGGACGCGGGACGGCCTGTCCCTGGAAATCTTCGAGCCGAGGCAGGCGCCCATGGACGCGCTGAAAGTCATTTCCGATGCCTGGCTGACCGGCAAGAACGTGCGGGAAAAGGGCTTCTCCCTCGGCCGTTTCAGCGATGAATACCTCAAGCATTTTCGCATCGCGGTGATTCGCTTCGAGGGGCAGCCGGTGGCCTTCGCCAACCTGCTGGAGACCTACAGCCATGACCTGGCCAGCCTGGACCTGATGCGCGCGCACCCCGACGCGCCAAAGCAGACCATGGAGTTCATGATGATCGGCTTGATCCAGCATTATAAAAGCCACAACTATGCACGCTTCAGCCTCGGCATGGTGCCGTTGTCGGGCCTGCAACCGCGTCGTGGCGCACCGCTGACCCAGCGCCTGGGCTCGATGGTGTTCCGCCGTGGCGAGCAACTGTATAACTTCCAAGGTTTGCGCCGCTTCAAAGACAAGTTCCAGCCTGACTGGGAACCTCGTTACATGGCCGTGCCCGCAGGACTTGATCCGCTGGTGGCACTGGCCGATACCGCCGCCCTGATCGCGGGCGGCTTGACTGGATTGGTGAAACGCTGATGATTCGACGCTCCTGGCGGTATGTATTGGCAGGTCTGGTGGTGCTGGCCCTGATCCTGGGTGGCGGCTACTGGTACTGGAATCGCCCTGCTCCTCAACCGACCCTGGAACAGTTGCCCCAGGCCGACGGCTCGAGCATGACCCGCGTAACACCTGGCACTACCACCAAGGCCCGCGTAGCGGTCGCCGTGATGGCCGACGCCAGCCTGACCGATCACCAACTGATTGCCTTAAGCCAGGGCGGCAGTGCCCAGATCGTGCAAGTGATCCTGCCCAAGGAAGACTGCAAGCTGCAGGAACAAGCCCTGCAAGCGGCTCTGGGCCAACTCAAGGGCCCGGCCACCCTGGTCAGCGGCATCGGCCCTGGCGCCGGCCTGGCCTGGCGCTGGCTGGCGACGCAGAACGACGACAAGGCCAACGCCATCTCGGTGGGCTTTGCCCTGGTCCAGGAAGGTTGCACGGACCCACTGCCCAAAACCGCCGCCCACGGCAACTGGCTGGTGGCCTGGAACGACAACCCCGACGACGAAAGCGCCAGTTTCGTACGCGACACCCCGCGTGCCACCACCAGCATCAGCGACTACGACATCAACTACCCGCAAGTGCTGAACAATGAACTGCGCAAGCAACTGGTGGGGTCGGACAATGGCGGCCTGGCGATCCCGGTGGTCGAAGTACCGGCCGGCCAGGCCAAGGACACCGTGACCCTGTTCCTCTCCGGCGACGGCGGCTGGCGCGACCTCGATCGCGACGTGGCCGGCGAGATGGCGAAGATCGGCTACCCGGTGGTCGGCGTCGACACCCTGCGCTACTACTGGCAGCACAAAAGCCCGGAACAGAGCGCCAAAGACCTGACCGAGCTGATGCAGCACTACCGGCAGAAATGGGGCACCAAACGCTTTGTGCTGACGGGTTACTCGTTCGGTGCCGATGTACTGCCAGCTATCTACAACCGCCTGCCGGAAGCCGAACAGCAGCGGGTCGACGCCATTATCCTGCTGGCGTTTGCCCGCACCGGTAGCTTCGAGATCGAAGTGGAAGGCTGGCTGGGCAACGCCGGCAAGGAAGCCGCCACCGGCCCGGAAATGGCAAAGCTGCCAGCGGCCAAGGTGGTGTGCATCTACGGTGAGGAAGAAGTCGACGAGAGCGGCTGCACCGACAAGACCGCTGTGGGCGAAGCCATGAAGCTACCGGGCGGCCATCACTTCGACGAAAACTACCCGGCATTGGCCAAGCGCCTGGTGGATATCATCGAGAAGCGTCAGGTCAAGGCAGAGTAACGTCTGATGGACTCGGTCAATGTGGGAGCTGGCTTGCCTGCGATGACGCCAGTAGGCACGCCCCGGGGTGCCAGGTGTTCATCTGTCATCATGAACCCTCGCAGGCAAGCCAGCGCCCACAGTTGATCGCATTGCAGGTTAATAGCCAGCACAACAAAAAGCCCCCGCTGCCGCAAGGCAACGGGGGCTTTTTGTTGGATCTACATTTCTACCTGGGTGCCCAACTCAATCACCCGGTTCACCGGCAGCTTGAAGAAGCGCAGGTTGCCGTTGGCGTTCTTCAGCATGAAAGCAAACAACCCTTCGCGCCAGCGCGCCATGCCTTCGAGCTTGGAGGCGATGACCGTCTCGCGGCTGAGGAAGTAGGTGGTGCGCATGGGGCTGAAGTCCAGGTCGTCCAGATGGCACAGCTTCAAGGCTTCGGGCACGTCCGGCTCATCGGTAAAGCCAAAGTGCAGAATCACGCGGAAGAAACCGTCTCCATAGGAATCCACCTCGAAGCGGCGCTGGGCCGGAACACGCGGGATATCTTCATAGACCACCGTCAGCAGCACCACCTGCTCGTGCAGTACCTGGTTATGCAGCAGGTTATGCAGCAAAGCATGGGGCACCGCGTCCGGGCGGGCGGTGAGGAACACCGCCGTGCCCTGCACGCGATGGGGCGGCTGGACGCGGATGCTGCTGATAAAGATCGGCAGCGGCAGCCCGCCCTCGTCCAGGCGCTCTACCAGTAATTGCTTGCCGCGCTTCCAGGTGGTCATCAGCACAAACAGCACGATCCCCGCCAATACCGGGAACGCACCGCCCTGCACTACTTTCGGCACGTTGGCCGCAAAGAACAGGCCATCCACCAGCAAAAAGCCCAGCAACACCGGGACTGCCAGGACCGGCGGCCATTTCCACAGCAGCAGCATCACCGCGGAGACGAGGATCGTGGTCATCAGCATGGTCCCGGTCACGGCCACCCCGTAGGCCGAGGCCAGGGCGCCCGAAGACTCGAAGCCCAGCACTAGCAGGATCACGCCAACCATCAGCGACCAGTTCACCGCGCCAATGTAGATCTGGCCTTGCTCGGCGCTGGAGGTGTGCTGGATATGCATGCGCGGGATGTAACCAAGCTGGATCGCCTGGCGCGTCAACGAGAACGCACCGGAAATCACCGCCTGGGAAGCAATCACCGTGGCCAGGGTGGACAAGCCCACCAGCGGCAGCAGTGCCCAGCTTGGCGCCAGCAGGTAGAACGGGTTGCGCGCGGCCTCGGGGTCACCCAGCAGCATCGCGCCCTGGCCAAAATAGTTGAGCACCAGGGCCGGCAGCACCAGGATAAACCAGGCGCGGGCAATGGGTTTGCGGCCGAAATGGCCCATGTCGGCATACAGCGCTTCGGCACCGGTCAGGGCCAGCACCACGGCGCCGAGGATCGCCACGCCGATTCCCGGGTGGACCATGAAGAAGCGCACGCCCCACATCGGGTTCATCGCGTTAAGCACTTCAGGGTGCTGGACGATGCCATAGATACCCAGGCCACCCAGCACCAAAAACCAGGTGACCATCACCGGCCCGAACAGCTTGCCGATGCGGTCGGTGCCATGCTTCTGGATCAGGAACAGCCCCACCAGCACCACCAGTGATACGGGCACGACCCAATGCTCCAGGCCGTCGAACGCCAGCTCCAGGCCCTCGATGGCCGACAACACGGAAATCGCCGGGGTGATCATGCTGTCGCCATAGAACAACGCCGCGCCGCACAGGCCGCACACCACCAGGAAACTGCGCAGCCGCGGGTGATTGCCCGCCGCCCGTCGGGCCAACGCCGTCAGGGCCATGATGCCGCCCTCGCCCTGGTTGTCGGCGCGCAGCACGAACAACATGTACTTGATGGACACCACCCAGATCAGCGACCAGAAAATCAGCGCCAGGATCCCCAGCACGCCGTCATGATTGACCTGGACCCCGTAATTGCCGGAAAACACCTCTTTAAGGGTGTAGAGCGGGCTGGTGCCGATATCGCCATAAACCACCCCGACCGCCGCCACCAACATGCCGATTGGCTTTGCGCTGGAATGCCCGGCACCTGCCGCCTGACTATTTACCTGACCCATCAACCACTCCTGCCCTTTTGACCTGAGGTCTTTTATAAACAGCACAGCTATACACTTAAGCCCAACGCTAAGCTATACACAGCGCGTGCTGCTGTACTTCTAGTAACAGATTATTTGTTGACTACCGATCTACCCCCGGTGCAACGGCGCGCAGCATAACGCAGCACTCGTCGTATTTCCCTGCATAAAGCTGGTCAAGCGCGTTTCCCGTCGCTAGAATTGCGCACTTTTTGATCAGAGGCACATCAAGTGCCCATCCGTTGCCCTGTCGTGCCCGACTGGCGGCGTCATTCAATACCGAGGTTAGACATGTCCACCACCATCGCAAAAGCCAACCCAAAGGTTGGCTTTGTTTCCCTGGGTTGCCCGAAGGCTCTGGTCGACTCCGAGCGCATCCTCACGCAACTGCGCATGGAAGGCTACGACGTTGTGTCCACCTACCAGGACGCTGACGTGGTGGTGGTCAACACCTGTGGCTTCATTGACTCGGCCAAGGCAGAGTCCCTGGAAGTGATCGGCGAAGCCATCAAGGAAAACGGCAAGGTCATCGTCACCGGCTGCATGGGCGTGGAAGAAGGCAATATCCGCAACGTGCACCCAAGCGTGCTGGCCGTGACCGGTCCGCAGCAGTACGAGCAGGTGGTCAACGCCGTGCACGATGTGGTGCCGCCGCGCCAGGACCACAACCCGCTGATCGACCTGGTGCCACCCCAGGGCATCAAGCTGACCCCGCGTCACTATGCGTACCTGAAGATTTCCGAAGGCTGCAACCACAGTTGCAGCTTCTGCATCATCCCGTCGATGCGCGGCAAGCTGGTCAGCCGCCCGGTGGGCGATGTACTGGACGAGGCCCAGCGCCTGGTCAAGTCCGGGGTCAAAGAGCTGCTGGTGATCTCCCAGGACACCAGTGCCTACGGCGTCGACGTGAAGTACCGCACCGGTTTCTGGAACGGCGCGCCGGTGAAAACCCGCATGACCGAACTGTGCGAAGCCCTGAGCAGCCTGGGTGTGTGGGTGCGCCTGCACTACGTGTACCCGTACCCGCACGTCGACGAACTGATCCCGTTGATGGCCGCCGGCAAGATCCTGCCGTACCTGGACATCCCGTTCCAGCACGCCAGCCCCAAAGTACTCAAGGCCATGAAACGCCCGGCCTTCGAAGACAAGACCCTGGCGCGGATCAAGAACTGGCGCGAGATCTGCCCGGACCTGATCATCCGCTCGACCTTTATCGTGGGCTTCCCCGGCGAAACCGAAGAAGACTTCCAGTACCTGCTGGACTGGCTCACCGAAGCCCAACTGGACCGCGTCGGCTGCTTCCAGTACTCGCCGGTGGAAGGCGCCCCGGCCAACCTGCTGGACCTGGCGGTGGTGCCGGATGACGTCAAGCAGGACCGTTGGGAGCGTTTCATGGCCCATCAACAAGCCATCAGCTCGGCCCGCCTGCAACTGCGCATCGGCAAGGAAATCGAAGTGCTGATCGACGAAGTGGACGAGCAAGGCGCGGTCGGCCGCTGCTTCTTCGACGCGCCGGAAATCGACGGTAATGTATTTATCGACGATGCCAGCGGCCTCAAGCCCGGCGACAAGGTCTGGTGCACGGTCACCGACGCCGACGAGTACGACCTCTGGGCGCAAAAACGCGACTAAGCGGTAAAAAATTGAAAAAGCCCTGCTTCTGGACAAGATGCGGGGCTTTTTTAGGTCTATCGTTTGCCCCATCACCGCCAACAAGCAGCAAGGAGCAGCGGGCATGGGCCAGCACTCGGTTATCCACACCCCGAAAACCAGCGACTACCCGGAATTGACCCGGATCTGGGAGGCCTCGGTGCGAGCCACCCATGACTTCCTGCCGGATAGCTACATCGAGCGCCTGAGACACTTGGTGCTGACGCGCTACCTGGATGCCGTGATGTTGATCTGCACCAAGGACGCGCGCCAACGGATCACCGGATTTGCCGGCGTTGCGGCGGGCAAGGTGGAAATGCTGTTTATCGACCCGCACTACCGGGGCCAGGGGCTGGGGCAGCAGTTGCTGCAGTATGCGGTTACGTCGATGAATGCCGATGAACTGGACGTCAACGAACAAAACCCCCAGGCCCTGGGCTTCTACCTCAAGCAGGGTTTTGAAGTGATCGGGCGCACCGAGCATGACGGCATGGGCCAGCCCTATCCGTTGCTGCATATGCGTTTGCGCCAGGTGCAGCAAACACGCAGCGGCTGACACAGCCCAAATCAAATGTTGGCGCTGGCTTGCCTGTGCCCACAAAAAGCAACTGCGGCGAAATGGGGCCGGGATTAACCGGCTCCAGGCAGGTACAATAGCTGCCCCCTTTTGTTACGGCCCTTGTCATGACTGACCCCATACGCCTCTCCAAACGCCTTATCGAACTGGTCGGTTGCTCCCGTCGGGAGGCCGAGCTGTTCATCGAAGGCGGCTGGGTCTCGGTAGATGGCGAAGTGATTGATGAGCCACAGTTCAAGGTCACGACACAAAAAGTCGAACTTGATCCCGAGGCCAAGGCCACGGCTCCAGAGCCTGTGACTATCCTGTTTCATGCACCGGTTGGTGTGGATGTCGACAGCGCGATGCAGTCCCTGAGCGCCGAAACCCTGTCTGAAGAGCACCGCTTCAGCAAGCGCCCGCTCAAGGGCCACTTCCTGCGCCTGACCGCCAGCGCCGACCTGCAGGCCAAGGCCAGCGGCCTGTTGGTGTTTACCCAGGACTGGAAGATCCTGCGCAAGCTGACGGCCGATGCCGCCAAGATCGAGCAGGAGTATGTGGTTGAGGTCTCCGGCGACGTGGCAGAGCACGGTCTGAACCGCCTCGCCCATGGCCTGATGTACAAAGGCAAGGAATTGCCTGCGGTCAAAGCCAGCTGGCAGAACGAGAACCGCCTGCGCTTTGCCCTGAAAAACCCGCAGCCCGGCATCATCGCCCTGTTCTGCGAAGCCATTGGCCTGAAGGTTGTGGCCATTCGCCGCATCCGCATTGGCGGCGTGTCCATCGGCAAGGTGCCGGTCGGCCAATGGCGCTACATGTCCGGCAAGGAAAAGTTCTAAGCCACCCTATTTCTCGAGATCGCCCGCCCGGGCGATGTCTACAGTCGAATACCAGGATTGCCCACCATGATTCACAACGACGTACTGCGCAGCGTGCGCTACATGCTCGACATCAGCGACAACAAGATGGTCGAGATCATCAAGATCGGCGGCATGGAAGTGTCCAAGGACGACCTGCTGACCTACCTCAAGAAAGACGAGGAAGAAGGCTTTGTGTTCTGCCCCGACGAAGTCATGGCGCACTTCCTCGATGGCCTGGTGATCTTCAAGCGCGGCAAGGACGAAAGCCGTCCCCCGCAGCCGATCGAAACCCCGGTGACCAACAACATCATCCTCAAGAAGCTGCGCGTGGCCTTCGAGCTCAAGGAAGACGACATGCACGCCATCCTCAAGGCGGCCGAGTTCCCGGTGTCCAAGCCGGAATTGAGCGCACTGTTCCGCAAGTTCGGCCACACCAACTATCGCCCGTGCGGCGACCAGTTGCTGCGTAACTTCCTCAAGGGCCTGACCCTGCGGGTTCGCGCGTAAGCCATGAATTACAACGTCTCACCCGTAGGTTTCGTGCGCTCCTGCTTCAAGGAGAAGTTCGCCATCCCGCGCCAACCCCAACTGGCGCCCGCCGCCAGGGGCGTGCTGGAGCTGGTGGCGCCGTTCGACCAGGGTGAGGCCGTACAGGGCCTGGAGCAGGTCAGCCATGTGTGGCTGCTGTTCCTGTTTCATCAGGCCCTGGAAGACAAGCCGCGCTTGAAAGTGCGCCCGCCGCGCCTGGGCGGCAACACGTCCATGGGCGTATTTGCCACCCGCGCGACCCATCGCCCCAATGGCATCGGCCAGTCGGTGGTGAAGCTGGACAAGGTGGAGCCGGGCCGGCTGTGGATTTCCGGGATCGACTTGCTCGATGGCACGCCGGTCTTGGATATCAAGCCGTATGTGCCCTATGCCGACATCATCGACACGGCCACCAACCGCATCGCAAGCAGCGCGCCACAGCTGATTCCCGTGCAGTGGCTGAAGACCGCGCTGCACCAGGCACAAGGCCACGCCCAGCGCCTTGGCGAGCCGTTGGTGGAGCTGATTGAGCAGTGCCTGGCACAGGACCCCCGGCCGGCGTATCAGACGCCAGGGCCGGAGCGCGAATATGGTGTGCGGTTCTGGGATGTGGACGTGCGTTGGCACTATCCCGAGACTGGGGTGATTTGCGTGCTTGAAGTGGTTGCGGCCGAATAAACGCCAAAAACAAATATGGGAGCTGGCCGGTGTGAGAGCTGGCTTGCCTGCGATATAGGCACCTCGGTGTATCAGCTACACCACGGTGATGCCATCGCAGGCAAGCCAGCTCCCCCACCGGGCAGCTCCCACATTTTTATAGTCGCGCTTACTTCTCGACGAACGCACGCTCGATCAAGTAGTCACCCGGCTCACGCATGCGTGGCGAAACCTTCAGACCGAAGCTGTTCAGCACTTCGCTGGTCTCGTCGAGCATGCTCGGGCTACCGCACAGCATGGCGCGGTCGTCTTCAGGATTGATCGGCGGCAGGCCGATATCACTGAACAGCTTACCGCTGCGCATCAGGTCGGTGAGGCGGCCTTCGTTTTCGAACGGCTCACGGGTCACGGTCGGGTAGTAGATCAACTTTTCACGCAGCGCCTCGCCGAAGAACTCGTTCTGCGGCAGGTGCTCGGTGATGAACTCGCGGTAGGCGACTTCGTTGACGTAACGCACGCCGTGGCACAGGATCACTTTTTCGAAGCGCTCGTAGGTTTCCGGGTCCTGGATCACGCTCATAAAGGGCGCGAGGCCCGTACCGGTGCTGAGCAGGTACAGGTGTTTGCCCGGCTTCAAATCGTCCAGCACCAGGGTGCCCGTCGGTTTTTTGCTGATGATGATCTCGTCGCCTTCCTTCAAGTGCTGCAATTGGGAAGTCAGCGGGCCATCCGGAACCTTGATGCTGAAGAACTCCAGATGCTCTTCCCAGTTCGGGCTGGCGATGGAGTAAGCGCGCATGAGCGGGCGGCCATTGGGCTGTTGCAGGCCGATCATCACGAACTGACCGTTCTCAAAGCGCAGGCCCGGGTCGCGGGTGCACTTGAAGCTGAACAGAGTGTCGTTCCAGTGATGAACACTGAGGACACGCTCGTGGTTCATGTTGCTCATGTACGGGGAACTCCTGGAAATGGGTCAGCGCCAAAAATGATAGGTGCGCAATTGCACAGTATTCTAATGGCGGCGACAATATCTGTTAACTGGATTATTAAGATAAGGGTTATCGGTTATATAGATATGCGATTTACTCTCCGTCAACTGCAAGTCTTCGTCGCCGTCGCCCAGCAGGAAAGCGTGTCTCGCGCTGCTGGCCTTCTGGCCTTATCTCAATCCGCCGCCAGCACCTCGATCACCGAGCTGGAGCGCCAATCCAGCTGCCAATTGTTCGACCGCGCCGGTAAACGCCTGAGCCTCAATGCCCTGGGTCATCAATTGCTGCCCCAGGCGGTGGCGCTGCTGGACCAGGCCAAGGAAATCGAAGACCTGCTCAACGGCAAGTCCGGCTTCGGCTCCCTGGCGGTCGGCGCCACCCTGACCATCGGCAATTACCTGGCGACGCTACTGATCGGCAGCTTCATGCAGCAGCATCCCGAGAGCCAAGTGAAGCTGCATGTACAGAACACTGCACATATCGTGCATCAGGTCGCGCATTACGAAATTGATCTGGGTCTAATCGAGGGTGACTGCAGCCACCCGGACATCGAGGTGCAAACCTGGGTCGAGGATGAACTGGTGGTGTTCTGCGCGCCCCAGCACCCCCTGGCCCTGCGCGGGCAGGCGACCATGGAGCAGTTGACCCATGAAGCCTGGATCCTGCGGGAACAGGGCTCCGGGACGCGCCTGACGTTTGATCAGGCTATGCGCCATCATCGCAGCGCGCTGAATATTCGCCTGGAGCTGGAGCACACCGAGGCGATCAAGCGCGCAGTGGAGTCAGGATTGGGGATTGGTTGCATTTCCCGGCTGGCACTACGGGATGCGTTCCGGCGCGGCAGCCTGGTGCCGGTGGAGACCCCGGACCTGGACCTGGCCCGGCAGTTCTACTTTATCTGGCATAAACAGAAGTACCAGACCTCGGCCATGCGCGAATTCCTCGAGCTGTGCCGCGCCTTTACCGCCGGGGTGCAGCGCAGTGACGAGATCGTGCTGCCGAATATCGCCTAGATCAGGATGACTGCCCACACCACGGTGATCATGGTCAGCGCCACGAATTGCGCGGCGCTGCCCATGTCCTTGGCGTTTTTCGACAGCGGGTGGCGATCCAGGGAAATCCGATCAATCGCCGCCTCCACGGCCGAGTTGAGCAACTCGACAATCAGCGCCAGCAGGCACACGGCAATCAACAGTGCGCGCTCTACGCGGCTGACAGTGAGGAAGAAGCTCAACGGAATCAGGATCACGTTGAGCAGGACCAACTGGCGAAAGGCCGCCTCGCCGGTGAAAGCCGCACGCAAACCATCCAGGGAATAGCCCCCGGCGTTGAAGATACGTTTGATACCGGTTTGACCCTTGAACGGCGACATAGGCAGGCAACTGAGCAAAAAATGATGGAAGGAAGCTAGAGCACGTCAAGTCAAAAAAGCGTGAACAGCACCGCTCTATTAATGGGAAATTGACTCAAGCTGTTGCAAGAGCAGCGCCGCCTGGGTGCGGGTGCGCACGCCCAGCTTACGGAAAATCGCGGTGACGTGCGCCTTGATGGTCGCCTCGGATACGCTCAGCTCATAGGCGATCTGCTTGTTCAGCAAGCCTTCGCAGACCATGGTCAGCACACGAAACTGCTGGGGCGTCAGGCTGGCGAGCCCTTCCTGGGCGGCCTTGGCTTCGGCAGACACGTTGATTTCTTCAAATGCCTGGGGCGGCCATGAGACATCACCGTCCAGCACCGTACGTACCGCAGCTCGAATCTGCTCCATGGAACTGGACTTGGGGATAAAGCCACTGGCCCCGAACTCACGGGAGCGCACTACCACGTCGGCCTCTTCCTGGGCCGACACCATCACCACCGGAATCTGCGGATATTGCCCGCGCAACAGTACCAGGCCGGAAAACCCGTAGGCGCCGGGCATGTTCAGGTCCAGCAGCACCAGATCCCAATCAGTCTTGTCAGTGAGCTGGGTTTCCAGTTCAGCGATGCTGCCCACTTCAACCAGGCGTACATCCGCGCCCAGCTCCAGCGTAACCGCCTGGTGCAGCGCGCTACGGAACAGCGGATGGTCATCGGCAATCAGGATTTCGTATGTGGCCATTTATTAAATGATCCTGTTTTTTATGGGAGTACCGATGGGTTCGGTGCTCACCAACGTAAGAGGTGCCAGCCAGCGGCTGTCACGAACAGTTACGCTTGATGGCATTTTAGCCGCCTCAGGCGATGCAGTGCCATCATGCAAATGTCATCTGGCCGCGAAGTCCTACAGATAAGGTGCAAGACGGGTATGGACACTGTCCGTCGGATCCAGCGCCAACTGGAACTTGGCCGCTAGGTAATGGGTACTGAAAACATCCAGGTAGGCGTCCAGCACTTCGCTGGCCTGCTGGTCCTCGGCCAATTCCAGGCACAAGGCAGCCACTTCGGCAGTGCAGAAATGGTCATCGCGCTTGGAGCGGCGCAACTTGTAGCGCGATAACTGCTCCGGTTCCAGGCTCAGTACCGGCAGGTGCTCCAGATACGGGCTCTTGCGGAACATCTTGCGCGCTTCGCTCCAGGTGCCGTCCAGCAGGATAAACAATGGACGCTTGCCATCCGCCACCTTGACCTCGCTGACCACCCGCTGCGGCGCTACAAACTCGCCGGGGAAGACGATATAGGGCTGCCATTGCGGGTCGGCCAGCAGCGCCAGCAGCTCAGGTTCGACGGCCGTGCGCGCCCAGGGAAAAGCACTTGTATCGTCGATTACATCCGCTATCAGCCAACCGGTATTACTCGGTTTCATCGGTTCCACGTCATGCATCAACAGGCACATGGCCGACCTGGCCTGGACCTTGGGGCGCCACGCACACAAGCAGTATTCGGGGATGACCCGGCATCTGGGGCAACGTTCGGCACGCGAGCCGCGTGCGACAAAGGGGCTGACGGCACGGGCCAGGCGTTGGGTACGCAGACGGAAGACCGCATGACTCATAGCGGGTGCCGTTGTGAAACGATGAAAATCGACACGGGCAAAACTCGGGGCAGCAAAAGTGCCGGC
The DNA here is from genome assembly GCF_012985615.1 of Pseudomonas sp. WS 5412. Taxonomy (NCBI): domain Bacteria; kingdom Pseudomonadati; phylum Pseudomonadota; class Gammaproteobacteria; order Pseudomonadales; family Pseudomonadaceae; genus Pseudomonas; species Pseudomonas sp. WS 5412. The sequence goes on along the minus strand of NZ_JAARMB010000024.1, from coordinate 17,055 downwards.
AGTTTACCAGAGCCGCCCAACCAATACGCCTGGCCGTCGCGGCGACAGGTCACCTATAATCCCGCGCCACTGAACGCATAGCGCAGTGACGGGTCTATGGACCAGTAACCGAATCAGGAGAGTTTCATGCTGCGTCTTATGTTGCGTCTTGCCGCCCCGACCGTCGCCCTGGCGCTGGTATTACCCGTCGGCGCCCAGGCAGCCTCCCTGGTGGAGCTGCAAATGAACAAGAAACTGCAAAGCGTCGCGGCAGAAAGCAACAAGGACCTGCCCAGGGAAATTGATGAACAAACCCTGGAAGTGGCCTACACCGTCGAAGGCATGCAACTGATTGACCACCTGAGCGTCCTGCCAGAGCGCGCCGAACAGATGCGCGCCAACCCCAAGGCCGTGTATTTCCAGCTGGGACAGAGCGTCTGCCTGAATAAAGGCTATCGCGAATTGATGGCCAAGGGCGCGGTGATGCGCTACGAAATCACCGAAAACAAGACCAACCGCCCAGTGGCGTCGGTCAAGTTCGTCGAAGCGGATTGCCCGGCTCCGGCCAAGAAGAAAAAGTAAGTCCCTCCCCAAGCGCCAACATGGCCCCTGTTGAGCTGTGCAGCAGCCCTGAAACCTGAGTTGTCGGCCTATCTGCCAGACCTCAGGGGGGCTGCTACGCAGCCCAACGGCAGACAAGCCTCCTCGCCATAGCCCTTCCTGCAAAACCTTGATCAATCCCTATTAAGTTATTGCCAGACAAGACTTTAGGGGCTCATGATCGAGCGATCCGGTAACATTTCCAGGGCAAAAAAGGTTGCCCTCGCGCGACTTGCAGTGCAAAGGTTTTTAATCACAAGGAACATACAGAGCCTGTTTCGTCGCCGTCAGCAGCCTGCAATAAGACGCCGAGGCTCTGTAACGAAGGAGAAGCTGAATGCCTGATCAACCGAATGACCTGCTGAATCGTCATTTTCCAGGAAACGGGACCGACCTCGCCCAGCAGGTCGAAGCGCAACTCAACCTGATTGCCCCCAGTAGCCCGAATATTTCGCTGTATCGCGACATGATCCTCACCGTGCTGCGCATGGCCCAGGATGACCGTGACCGCTGGAACGCCAAGATCACCTTGAAAGCAATCAATGAACTGGACCACGCGTTTCGTGTGCTCGAACAGTTCAAAAGCCGCCGCAAGGTCACCGTCTTCGGTTCGGCCCGCACCCCAGTGGAAAGCCCCCTCTACGCCCTGGCCCGCGAAGTGGGCGCGGCCCTGGCCCTTTCGGACCTGATGGTAATCACTGGTGGTGGCGGCGGCATCATGGCTGCCGCCCACGAAGGCGCCGGACTGGCCCACAGCCTGGGGTTCAATATCACCCTGCCCTTTGAACAGCATGCCAACCCGACCATTGATGGCACGGAAAACCTGCTGTCGTTCCACTTCTTCTTTACCCGCAAGCTGTTTTTCGTCAAGGAAGCCGATGGGTTGGTGCTGTGCCCGGGTGGCTTCGGCACCCTGGATGAAGCCTTGGAAGTCTTGACCCTGATCCAGACCGGCAAGAGCCCGCTGGTTCCAGTAGTACTGCTGGACGAGCCCGGCGGTGGATTCTGGCAAGGCGCCCTGGACTTTATTCGCAGCCAACTGGAGGCCAACCGCTACATCTTGCCCACCGACCTCAAGCTGGTGCGCCTGGTGCACAGCGCCGAAGAGGCAGTGAACGAAATCAACCAGTTCTACGCGAACTTCCACTCCACCCGCTGGTTGAAACGCCAGTTTGTGGTGCGCATGAACCACCCTCTCAGCGAGCGTGCGTTGGCGCATATACAGACGGCATTCGCTGACCTGCGGCTGAGTGATGACTTCCAGCAATTGGCCTATGGGGGCGAAGAGCACGATGAAGCGCACTTCAGCCACCTGACGCGACTGGTGTTCAACTTCACCGGGCGTAATCAGGGGCGGTTGCGGGAGTTGGTGGATTACATCAACTTGCCGGAGAACTGGGCCCAAGCCCAGGGTAAAACACAGCAACGCGTAGCGCCGGAACCGGCGTGAGGCCGTAAAACGCAAAAAAGGCCCGCTATTTTCATAGCGGGCCTTTTGTTTTAGTGCTGTTTTATGTGGGAGCTGTCGAGCCCCTTTGATCGCCGCTTGCCGAAGAATTAGTCGTCCAGATCTCGACCGCTCAACAAGCGGCTGATCATCTCCATTGAAAACCCGCGATAGCTCAAAAAGCGCCCTTGCTTGGCACGCTCACGGGCATCAATCGGCAGATGGCCGGCAAACTTGCGACGCCAGGTGTCTTCCAGTTGCGTTTGCCAACTGATGCCACACTCACGCAACGCCAGTTCAATATCGGCGCGCTGCAAGCCCCGCTGACTCAATTCCTCACGAATCCGCGCAGGGCCGTAGCCCGAGCGTGCCCGGTAGGAAACAAAACTTTCGAGATAACGGGCTTCGGAAAGCAGCCCCTCTTCCGTCAAGCGGTCGAGGGCTGTTTCGATCATTTCGGGAGGGGCGCCACGCTGACGCAGTTTACGCGTCAGCTCGACACGACCGTGCTCGCGTCGTGCGAGCAGGTCCATTGCCGTACGCCGTACGGCAACCAGCGTATCGAGTACAACTGTCATCGTTGGACTCAGATATCAGCGTCGGCTTCTGCCATGTCATCAACAGGTTCGCGGTTGGCTGCTGCCTTGACGTCTGGCGCCGGGGTCAGCAGCTTGTCGCGGATCTGCTTCTCGAGGGTCGCCGCGATATCCGGGTTGTCCTGCAGGAACTTGGCCGAGTTGGCCTTGCCCTGACCGATCTTGCTACCGTTGTAGGCATACCAGGCACCGGACTTCTCGACAAAGCCGTGCAGCACGCCCAGGTCGATCATCTCGCCGTTCAGGTAAATACCTTTGCCGTAGAGGATCTGGAACTCAGCCTGACGGAATGGCGGAGCCACCTTGTTCTTCACAACCTTGACGCGGGTTTCGCTACCGACAACCTCGTCACCTTCCTTCACCGCGCCGGTACGGCGGATGTCCAGACGGACCGAAGCGTAGAACTTCAGCGCGTTACCACCGGTGGTGGTTTCCGGGCTGCCGAACATCACGCCGATCTTCATCCGGATCTGGTTGATGAAGATCACCAGGCAGTTGGCGTTCTTGATGTTACCGGTGATTTTACGCAGCGCCTGGGACATCAGACGGGCTTGCAGGCCGACGTGCATGTCGCCCATTTCGCCTTCGATTTCAGCCTTTGGTACCAGGGCTGCCACGGAGTCGACCACAATCACGTCGATGGCGTTGGAGCGCACCAGCATGTCGGTGATTTCCAGGGCTTGCTCGCCGGTATCCGGCTGCGAAACCAGCAGGTCGTCGACATTGACGCCCAGCTTGCCAGCATATTCAGGATCCAGGGCGTGCTCGGCATCGACGAACGCACAGGTGGCGCCCATTTTTTGTGCCTGGGCAATCACCGACAGGGTCAGGGTGGTTTTACCAGAAGACTCCGGACCGTAGATTTCAACGATACGGCCTTTTGGCAGGCCGCCAATGCCGAGTGCGATGTCCAGACCCAGAGAGCCAGTGGAAATAGCCGGGATCGCCTGACGGTCGTGATCGCCCATACGCATTACGGCACCCTTGCCGAATTGACGTTCGATCTGACCCAGGGCCGCAGCCAAGGCTTTCTTCTTGTTGTCGTCCATTAAAGTCCTCACGTAATCAATAAGGCCTGACGGCCAACACCTGTATAAGTAGACAGTATTGTTCCATAAAGATCGGGGATCGCCTACCCCTGATTTTCTATTTCTGCTGCAGCTCGTCGCAACAGCCCCTCTAATGCGGCTTTTACCGTTTGTCGGCGGACCTCGTCGCGGTTGCCGGGGAAGTGCTGGCACTCAGCCGTAACCTCGTCACCAACACCCCAGGCCAGCCAGACAGTGCCCACCGGTTTGTCCGGCGAGCCGCCATCGGGGCCCGCCACGCCGCTGACCGCCACCGCAAACCGCGCCAGGCTTTTTTCCTGGGCGCCCCGGGCCATGGCCTCGACCACTTCACGGCTCACCGCGCCGACCTTGGGAAACAACCCTTCCGGCACATTGAGCTGACGGGTTTTCTGGCGATTGGAATAGGTCACATACCCGGCCTCGAACCAGGCCGAACTCCCCGGAATACGGGTGATGGCTTCGGCGATGCCGCCACCGGTGCAGGATTCGGCGGTGGTGACGTGGGCATTGAGCACCTGCAAACGTCGGCCAAGTTCGGCGGCGAGTTGGGTAATTTCCTTCACGGTCGTCTCCAGGAAAGTGCGGGGGTTTGCCTACCCTACAGGAGCCCATCGGCCACGCAAGCAGCAGACGGCTTCAACAGATTACCGGGTGATGGCACTTACATACGCCTGGCAGGCCCGCAACGCGATCAGTCCGTTATCGCCGGCATCGGTGATGCCGATAATTCGTTGAGCATGCGCCGGGTCAAGTCGACCTCGCGGGGCTCCATGAACCACGCTGCCGGCGGCGGTGGCCGGCATTGCGCGGCCATTGGCGGGGTCGGTGGCGTCGAGAAGGACTGACAAGCGCACATCAGCAGTGGCCAACCGATCGCGCAGATAAACCTGGTGACGCTGTGCATCGCTCAACTCCCGCGTGTGTTGTTGATCGCTGGCGTGAAGCTGTTGCTCCAACGCCCGACGCCTATCCTGTTCGGCCCGGTATTGGCCCTGTGCTTCCTGGCTTTGCCGGTTGAGCAGGGCTGAATGCCGTGCGGCCTGGCGCTCAAAGGCCAGGCCATGACGCCAGGCCTGGACCTGCCAACTGGCTGCCGCCGAGATAGCCATCAGCAGGGCAACCGCCCATATGCGCCCGCTCAACGGCATAACACCGCCCTCGCCTTTTCCCACAACTGTTGGCGGTGCTCCAGTCCGTTGAGGCCACCATTGATACGGCGGGTGATGGTGGTGAATTGGTCCTGGTCCGCCAATTCATTCAAGCCATTGCTGTGCCAGAACCAGGCGGCGGATTCGGCCGCCCATTGCGGCTGCTCTAGCAGTTCGGGGAAATGCAGCAGACGTTCATCGCCAAACAGCGCCCGGCTGCAGGCCAGGTAATTGCGCCGCCCGGTAATCTGGATCAAGCCGCGGCCCCGGTACTTCTGGCCGTCACCGTCGGCGTCGGGAGTGTTGCCCAGGCGTGCAGCCAAGGCGCCCGTGTCGTATTTGCTCAGGTAGTGTTCGCCGCCCAGTTCACGCACGTAACGCAGCTCGCCGGACTCGTGCCCGACCTGGGCGATAAAGGCCGCCATCCGCTTAGGCCCGGTGATGTGTCGATGGAGCATGGCGGCGTTCAGCGCCAGAATAAAAACGCCCGCTTGGGCGCGGGCGTTAGGCAGGATCTGTTGCAACTGCTTCAGCGTGATCATCCTTGATCTCCAACCATTTAAGAGGCCAATCCACGGGCCATGATCGAACTGCGATACCCCGTCGTCGTGTCGCCTACATGGGTCACCTTGTCAATCGACCAGCGCCCCTGCATATAGCCCGGCCAGGTTTCATCCAGCAACAACAGGCCTTCGGCGGACAGCAACGGGTTACCAGGGCAGTCGATGGTGATGCTCAAACCTTCACGCCCCACCCGGCGCAACTCGCCCTGTGCCACTGAGCGCGCTTCGGTTTCACTCTGGCACCGTTGGCGCAACGTCTTGAACGGCGCGATCCCCACCTCGACCACGCGCTGGCGAGAGGCCGCGGCATCCCACCAACTGACACGGCAACCCTGGTATTTGGCCCGCGCATTTTCATCAACCCGGGCACTGATAAACGCCTGCTCGCCGGGACGGTTGTCATGGGTCACCGACAGCCGCACATCCGGCAGTTGCTGGCCCGAGAGCGACTTGACCTGGCCGCTTTCCGCCAGCACATACAGCTCGTTGACCGGCTTGGTCACCGCGTTGTAACGCCCGGCCAGGCGGGTGATAAAGCCCATGTCCGTCTCGTTGGACTGGTCGATATGATCAATCGCAATCCCATCCAGCGACGGCGCCACCCTGGGCGAAAACCCATGCCGCGTCGCCAGTTGGCGAAACAGCGCACCGAGGGTCGTGGGCCCATGGCTGGCGGAACGGCGCTGGCGGTAGCCACTCTGGTCCATCACGCTGAACGGCGCCGCCGTGGCCACGATCACCAGGCGCATGGGAAACAGGTAAGGCGTGCGCTGGGTAATCACAAACTCGCCTTTTTCCACCAGCCCCGACTCGCGGTAACCCACGCGCAAACCGATCTTGGCGCCCAGGCTCGGCAGGCCTTCCAGGCCCTCGATATTGATGGTCAGTTCGAGGCGGTCGGATTCGATCCCCGCCGCGTCGGTGTGCTTCCACTGCATCAGCCGTGGGTTGATCAAGGCCGCGTTGGCGCCATAAATCTCCACGACCGGGGTAAATCCCGTTGCCATGTTGCCTCCTTAATCCCAGGCCGAAACCGGCTTTGCAACACCCGGTTGCGCGTCCATCTCGGGCACGATTACCCCGATGCCCGCCGGCAACACTGGGCCATACTCGGCAAGCCCGGGGTTCAAGCGCCAGAGGGTTTCTTCGGCCGCGTCATCGCACCGCCCCAGCTCACGGTAGAGCAGCAGGTTGACCGAATCACCGGCAATACTTCGGACTCTACGCATTGATAAATTCCTCAAGCACCAGCGTCCACTTGATCACCATGGCAGTGCCGTCATCAATCACACTGGCCTGGTTTTCCGTGACCGCCGTAATGCGCCACAACCCCCAATTGCGGCCGATGCCATCGACCAGCGGCAGCGGTGCCCGTGCATCCTGCAAGGCGCGCAGTTGGTCCAGGCGCTGCATGCCGACGGCCGCCATGGCGGTTCCATTGAAGGTCAGTTTTTCCAGCTTCTGACCGTTCTGTCGCGACTGGGGCTTGCTGGCAATAATCTCCAGGTCGCCCCAGCCACCATCGCTGCTGCGCTGGAGCGCGGAATAGGCGAACCCTCGGGACAGCCCGAAAATAAAGTCGCCCAACACCATCTGCTGTCGCATCAATCACCTCCGTCGGTCAGTGCCGCATTGCGCCGAACCGCCAGTGAATCGCTGAGCATCGGCACGCATTGGTTTTGCAGGCTTTGCAGGACCCGGTCGACCACCTGCTGGGCGTCGGCAGGGTTGACGCCGGTGATCTGGATGCTCGGCGCCAGGGTGACCTGGACGTTGTCCGAGCGGGCGCTGTTGAGCTCTTTGCTCACGGCATCGGGCGATGGCAGGCGGTCACTGGAGCCGAACAATTTTTCACCGAGCCAGTTACCGCCCTCGCCGCCCAACAGGCCACCGATAACGCCGCCCACCGCAGTGCCCACGCCAGGGAATACCAGGGTGCCAAGGGCCGCCCCGGCAGAAGCGCCGGCCCATGCGGCACCGGCGGTACCGAGGCCGCTGCCGACGGCTCGCATGTTGCCGCTGCGCACGCCCCGGACGACGTTGATGGCGGCCTCGGCGGAGCGCAATGGCGTCAACCTGCGCACGCCTATAGACCCCAGCCGGCTCAGGGTTGGGACCAGGCGGGAGGCTGGGGCCTTGCGCAGGCCGAGGGCTGATGCACTCTTTAATAGCAACGCCTTGCCTGTGTTCAACGCACGGGTAGAAACCCTTCGCAGGCTAGCGCTTACCGAAGTCACCCGCGCCAGGAACCCCGTTTTCAGGCCGTCAAACACCTTGCCTGCGCGCTCGCCCAGGCTCCTCATGACTGCCATGGGCCCAGTGGCGCTCCTGCCGGTCCCTGAGGTTTTTCTCGGCATCGGTGGGCTTGTGCGGCCAGTGCCGTTTTGCCTCACCGTTTTTCGTGACCCTTTGGGCCCGTAACGAGCCCGCCCGGTCAAGGGTTCGCTGGCGCCTGGGCAGCAGCAGTCCTTGCTATCGTCCCGGAACAATTTCCCGACGTAGGGCAACTTGCCCAGCGTTGCATCGACTACCTTGCCCGATACCCGGCTCTTGACCGTATCAAGCAGGCTTTCACCCACCCATTTGGAACTCTTGCTCAACCAGGACTCAGTCGCCGAGGCCTTGTCTTCGGGCGCAGCTTGCGGCGCACTGGTCATGGTTTCAGCGACCGTGCCGCCCAGCGGCCCACCCGTGATAAACAGGGTGCCATTAAGGGTTTCCAGGCTCTCGCGCAGGCGCACCTGTTCCTCGGTCAACGCGTGGATATGCAGGCTGGCGTTGGCCAGGGCCAGGCTCAGCTCAGACGGCGGCTCGGTTGCGCCGCCCACACTGGAGGCGCCAACCAGACTTTCGTCCTGTGCTTCAAGCAGGCCCGGCAGTTGCAAGGCGCCACTTTCGGCCAGTGCGGGAAAGGTCATCCAGCGTTTGTCTTCGTCGGCGAGCTTGAGCGTATATCGAGGGTCTTGCATCTCGCTCTACTCCTATTTGACACCAAGGCGATTGATCGCGATGTCGTAGCGGCGCAATGCTTTTGCGGCATCCCATTCGAGGATTTCCGCTTCGTTTACCGAGTAAACCAGCGGTACAACGTCGAGGATTACTTCGATGTCGCGCTGCGAAAGAAGTCCGCCGGTTTGTTTAAAAAATCGTCAATGCGCTCCTGCAATTCCGTCCAATCAGGCACCGTCAGGCCGTCCAGATCGGGGATCATCAGGCCGGTGCAGTGCGAGGTAATGAACTCGGCGCGCTCTTTGTTGGTGGCGAGTTTTTTCATCACTTTGGTGGCACGCAGGGCAGGCATTTCCAGGGTGACGCTGGTCAATACGCGGCCGGCCACTTCCAGTGGCAGCAGCAGTTGCACTTGCTCGCCGGGCTCGGTGGAACCTTCCAGAAAGAACGAAGCCGGGCGCGTCGACAGGTCGTGCACGTACTGGACGATGCTCACGTAGTCCGGGCGCTTGAGTTGGTCGAGTTCCTTTTCCGAGAGGCCGGTGGCCAGTTTGGCCAGCTCGAAGAACTGGTCGTCTTCGTCATCGCCCGCACGGGCCAGGGCCTGTTTTTGTGGGGCGTAGAACAAGGGTTTGAGTTGGATCTGCTCGATCGTCGCACCGCTGTCGGCGGTGATGGGCGCCAGCAGGATATGCAGGGGTGGCTTCCAGGCCATGGGCGAAATTCCTTGATGAATAATGTTGAACACGTGGACACGGTCAATGTGGGAGCTGGCTGGCCTGCGATCGCGCTGTGTCAGCAGCCTCATTTGTCACTGGTAGACCGCTATCGCAGGCAAGCCAGCTCCCACACTGGCCGTGCCTATTTCCGATTCGTGGAAGGGCTTACGGCATCAACACCGCACGCCGGGCATCGCCGAGGATGTCGACGCCGTTGAGCACAAACTTCTGGGTGCGCACGTCGATGTCGATCACCGGCACGCCGTTGTCCAGGCGATGGTAGGTGCGGCAGGACAGATCCAGGGTGGTGGTGACCTTTTCGCCCATCTTCAGCTTGGCTTCCTCCAGGGATTTGAGCTTGCCGCCGACGGTGTGGTAGGTGAAGTAGGTCTTGCCGTCCTGGTCCTGGCCCGCTTCGCGCACGTTGAGCAGGATGTCTTCGCCCAAGCGCACGCCCAGGGCCAGCATGATTTCGGGACCGGCGCCTTGCAGCACCAGCTTGGCGTTCAGCACCTTGGCGCTCTTGGCCATTTCTTCGGCGATAAAGCGCCCGCCGGACATGGGCTCCATCTCGAACTCGATCTTCGGCGGGCTGAATTCCTCAACGGTCGCCGACAGCGGCAGGCCTTGGAGGGTGGCCGCAATGGCCTGTCTGACTCGGTTGGTAAACATTAGAGAACGTCCTCCAGGAACTGCTCGATGATTTCATCGCGGGCATTGAGTTGATAAACCATGTGTTCGTTCGGCGCGTAGCGGCCGTAGTCGATCACGACGAACCAGGTGCCGTTCTTGTACTTCTCGACACTGTTGAGTTCCGGGTGCAGGTACACGCTGCCGCCAGGGATGGTTTCGTCGGCCACCAGGGTTTGCAGCCAGTCGTTGATGCGCTTGACCTCCTGGTCCATGAACGACTTGGTCAGGTTGTGCGCCATGGCTTTCTGCCCGGCCTTGACCAGCTTGCGGCTGATGGCGTCTTCCAGGCCGACATAGCTGATGAACTTGCCGGTGATGGAGCGGTTACCCAGCAGCGAGAAACCACCGAGGATGGTGCGCGCGTAGTAGCTCACGCCGTAACGGTTGAGCAGGTCGCCTTCGGTGGAGGTGTCGAGGATGTTGTACTCGACCACGCGGGACACGTCTTCGGCGAAGGTCACCTGGTTGCCCGGGCTTTCCCACTGCTTGACCTTGGCCAATGCGGCGATGGCCAGGGACGACGGCGCGAGAAACACGTTTTTCTTCGCCGCCTTGGAGTACACCGACGGCATGTTGTGCACCAGCAGGCAACGGTCGAAACCCAGGTCGGCACCACCCAGCTCGCCGCTGTAGGTCACTTGGTCGGCGACGCTGGCGTCTTTGCCGTCCAGCACCACACGGGCCTTGATACGCTTGCCGAACGCGGCAAATTCACCGGCCACCGCCTTGGTCCCGGTAAAGCCCGGGGCACCGATGATGGTCAGGTCTTCGGGGACGCTGCTCAGCGCCGCGAGGCCCAGTTTGCGACCGGTTACCGGCTCGTTGCCGCCGATCACGTTGTTGAGGGTATCGGCCGGGGTCGCGCCCTCTTCGACGATAACCACATACACCGGTACCTTGACCACTTTGAGGATCTGGTACACCGCATGAAACAGCGTGCCCGACTCGGCGCCGGTCGGGTCCAGCAGCGCCTGGGCGGTGAAGCTGTTGATGCGAAACGGGGCGTTTTTCGGGATCGACAGGTGCGCATTGGGCGCGGTGCCGACCAGACCGATCACGTTGTCACCCAGGCCACCCATGGCCTCGGGGGATTCGCTGGCATTGACGGTGATGCCGTTATGCTCGAAGTTCAAAACCTCAGCCATGATTATTCAGCCTTCTTGGTGACGGCCTTCTTGGCCGGTGGGGTGTCTTGGGCGGCAGCCAGCACGCTGGTCAATTCCAGGCGGCCGGCGGTGCGCAGGGCGGTTGCTTCGACGTCCAGCAGGTCCAGTTCCTGGCCGACGGCGGACCAGTGGCCACCTCCGGTGGGGAATGGGATGAGGACGGTGTAGGTTTGGCGGTTGGCCATGGGGGGACTCCAGAAACGCGAAAGCCCCAGCGATGGGGCTTTCTTGGATGCGAAAAAAAACCGCTTTCGCGGTGTTTATGATTGCTGCCGGATTACTCACCTGGCAGTGGGTAACGAGCCTTGATTTCGGCGACTTTAGCCCGCCATGCGTTCTCCTTGGCCTCGGTTTGATCGTACTGCCACTCCATATAGAGCGGGTCCGAATCTGTTCGGTAAGCCAGGCGACGATTGAAAGCTATATCAGCGGCCTGTTCGACCTGCAAAGCGGCGTCGACTTCGGCTTTAGAAAACCCCATCTCAAGCAACTGCTCTACAGTCACATTGTAGAAAGTCTGATCTTTATTTCTGAATTCTTTAATCATCATCAAACTCCAGCAGCCACGACGTTGCCAACATTACTCAGCAAATTAGACAGACTCCCTCCGGAGTCCTTGACTACACCACCAACAAGATGTGCCCAAGTTCTATTCTGGGTGATTGACGAAGCAAACACCGACAGTACCATCGTACCGCCAGACAGATCCGCAAATTTTGTTGAAAGTTCAGCATCTACAACGGAATACGTAAGATCCACCCTATAGTTCGCAGAATACCCTGAGTGAAAAACATTAAGCGCACCCAGCTTCACCTTGTTCCCTGAAAAGGTCACCGAACCCTGTACCGAAGAGTCAGCACCATGCGCACGATAAAACAGAGATGAGCCGAAGGAATACCAATCGGACGTTTCTGCCTTCAACACAGTAGGCATAACCACATCAACGCTGCGAAAGTAGACACTGCCACCTTCAAGCGACAAAAAATGAATGTTGGAGCGGCCAGCCATATACTCGCCAACTTTTGGGTAGAAAACCGGATTACTTCCCCCTCCATATTTGTAAAAAACCAGCTTATTAGAAACTGACCAATATGGAGTCTGATCAGTAGGCGCTGCGTACTCATGCGTCTGACCAGCCTTCAAGGCGATCATTACAAAAGGTGTTGTTTTAGTTCGGCTCATCGCCTCTTTGATTGTTTTAATCGGTGCTTCAACCGTACCTAACGCGAGATCGCTACCGGCTATCGCGTCGACATGAAGCAATCTGGACATGTCAGGAATAGCTCGAACCGCTGCCAATACAGAAGCATCTATTTCAGCGACTTTCCCATTGACCACGCTGGTTAGCTTATTTGCAGCCGCGACCAAACTAGTGATCGTAGTTTCCATACTCATATTCAACTCCCTATATTGCTTATCTTATGAATCAGCTCGTCACTTGGCTTCCAGAGCCATGACTCGAAATAGCACACCAACATGCCGAGCCATATTGTCAACGCTGGCCGTGGCAAGCTCTGCAATCTCCTCGGTCAACAACACATTCAAGTTCTCACTCCCCACCACAATCGTCACGCTATCCGCCGGCAACGGCGAAATATCCAACGTAAACTTCTGCAGCACCCGAGCAGCCGCCGCCTTATACGTCAGCAACTGCCCCGCCACCGAATACACGGCCAACAACGTCCCACTGGCGAGATAAAACCCAAACTCGCCAATCTCATACTCGCCATCGCCATCAAACAGCGCGGCCATGCGCAGTTGGCGCTGGCCCAGGTCTTCGTAGTCCACAATCGCTACCCGCTGGCGCTCATTGCGCAGGGCGGTTTCGTTGCCGGTGGGGTTGTAGCGGCCGGTGCCGGCGGCGATGTGGGTGATTTCGCCTTTCAAGCCTTGGTTCTTTGCCTGCAGCACTTCATCCAATCCCTTGGAGGTGAAGCGCACCAGGCGTGTGATGTCATCGGTCATGGCTGCGCCCTGAGGTCGTAGTCGTTAATGGTGTAGTGCTGGGCCACGCCCGCACTGTTAAGCCTTGAACTGAGCATCAGTTCCGGCAGCGCGCCCCACAGCGACAACTCGCCGTCGCTCAACGCCCGGTGGGCGGCGCCGGTCATCGGCAGCCCACCGTGCACTTCATGCACCAGGGTGATGGTGGCCAGGTCGCGCTCGCTCTTGGCCGCATTGATACGGCGGATCAAGCGGTTGTGGTCGCCACTGGACCAACTGCGCCCGATGATCGCCTGCACGTCGAAGGTGTAGGGCTGGGCCTGCGGGCGCTGTTGGTACCAGGCCAGAATATTGGGGGTAAACCCCAGGGATTCGACCGCGTGGCTCAACGCCTTGGGCGTGCCGGCCTGGCGCTGGATTTGCCAGGACAGCGCCACCGTGAGGCGTTTTTCGGTTTCGTCGGCAGAGGCATTCCACTCACTGACGCCGCGGTCGGCGGCCAGGTAAGGCAGGAACGGCGCAGGCGTTTGCAGCGGGTTCATCAGCGCCGGGAAGGGCGGGACGACCCGTTCGAGCAGTCGACCAAAGCCCAGGTCCAAAGCCTTCTCCAGCGGTGAGCTGTTGGCAGGCAACAGGCTGGGAGATTGTTCAGTCATAAGCTGCGCACCTCCACCTCGACACCCGTGCAGTACGGGGCCTGGAACGCCGTGGTGATGATCGGCGCCAGCGGCTCGAGAATCTCCAACTGCGCGGCCCCGGCGGTGTGGATGGTGTAGTCGATCCAGCTCGGGTCCACACGCCCTTCCAGGCAGTGACAGGACTCGGCATAGGTCTGCAGCAACTGCTGGGCCGCCACTTGTGTCAGCCCCGAGTCCGGGCCGGCGTTGATCTTGGCCACCACGCGGATCTTGTACGGCACGATCTGCGCGCCCTGCACCGTGACCCAATCGGTTTCCGGACGTACATCGGGCCGGGCGAAATGGCGCCGCACCCCTTCAAGCAAATCCGCCGACGGCGTGCCATTGCCGGTGCGGGACAGCACGGTGACCATGACTTGCCCAGGCGCGGTGCGCCGGGCGTTGCCGTCCTTGACCTGGGCGGCATAGCCATCCGGGTCGAAGGTATAGCTGACCGTCACCACCCCCGCAGCCGTACCGTGGACTTTCACCGCCGGCCGCTCGCCGAGGGTAAAGACCTCGCGCCGATACTGCATGCGCGAACCGGCAGCCGGTGCGTGGGGGGCCAGGTAGTAACGCAGACGGGCATCATCATCGCTTTCCAGGGTCGGCGGCACGGGCGGGAATGCCGCCGGGTCGCCGGGGTCGAGCACCTGGCGCTCCAGGCCCATATCGGCCAGGCGCGCATCCAGGTTGCTGCCGGTGGCCCACCACGCCAGCATCTGCTGGATGCGCGCGTTGTACTTGCGCTCATGGGTTTGCAGGCGCACACAAAACGCTTCCAGGGCCAGGGTCAGCAACTCGCTTTCGTTATCCAGGCTGACCTTGAGCTTGGCCGCGCTTTGCGGGGCGCGGGCGGCGACATAATCGACGACAAACGCCTTGAAATGCGCCAGCAGCGGCTCGAACTCGTCGACGGCGATCAGGTCGGGCGGCGCCAATTGGTTCTGCCCGGGGATCAACATGCTCATGTCACCACCTCGAAGGATTGCTTGCGGTTTTTCCAGGTGCCGGCAAACCGCAGCAACAGGCCAGCGCCCTGGCGATTGGCGACGATGACTTGCGGAACAAAATCGGCGATGCCGTTCTGTGGGTTGTAAAAAGCCTGGGCAGCGTGGCTTTGGGCGAGGATCAACAGGTCGTCGCCCAGGTTCTGCCCCAGCAGTTGCGGGATCAGCGAACCGTACAGCGGGCGTTTCTGCCGTGTGCCCAAAGGTGTGGTCAGGGCCCGGGTGGCGCGCTGGACAAATTGCGGCCAGTCGTCCACCACGGCTCCGGTGTTTCTCTCTATTCCGATCATGGCAAATCCTTATGCCGTGCTGATAACTCGACCCTGGTGGTCCACCACCGGGCCACTCAAGTGAACGCCGGACGCATCCAGCAGCAGGCCGACTGCACCGACCTGCACGCTGATGTTTGCGGCGGTCATGACCAAACGGGCAGCGCCCAGACTCATTTCCACCTGCTCGCGAGAGCCAGTGAATGCCGTGGGGCCGTTGCTCCAATCCAGCACATGACCGGCGGCGTCGTAGGCGCTTTGCGTGCCGTCCGGGTAACGCCGGCTCGTCAGGCTGGCGACACTGGACAGCGGCGGGAAGCGATCACTGTTCAGGCCAAACAGCGCCACCGACTGCCCCCCGCCCTCGCCGCCGCCGTAGTTGAGCAGCAGGCATTGCTCTCCCACCGTGGGGATTCGCGTTTCGGTCTGCGCCCCAGCGCTGGGGTTGAAAAAGCGAATCGCCGGGGTCAGCAACTCGCCATGCCTGACCTTGCAGGTATTGCTGGCCGCGTCGACCTCCTGGCACACGCCGATCCGGCAAAAACTCTCGGCCCGCCGATAGAGGTCTTCAAGCTGGGTTTCCATCTGCGCCAGGCGCTCGACGATGGGCGCCAATTGCAGGCGTAACAATGCGTCGAACATGGGGCTACTCCTGCAGGGGCCGGTATTGATCGGGGTCGTCGATATTCGACACCTCCCAGGTGCGGGCAAACAGCGGCTTGCCCATAGGGTCGTCAAGCAGCGGCGGGCCGATGTAGAGGGTTTGGTTGAAGGACACGGTCCAATTGTCGTACTGGGTGTCGGCCCCCGCCAGGGTCGATGGCAGCGCGACAATGTTGACTGGCACATCGCACTGGGCCGCCGGCAACTGCCAACGGTTATCCAGCACCAGGTCCATCAGCCGGCTCGCCAGGTCGCAGGCGTCAAAAGCTTGCGCGCCTTCGGCGGCCATGACCTTGAGCGAGATCGACAACACATGGGCCTTGCGTCCTTCAAGGGAACGTACGCCCGGGCCATTACGCTCGACTGTGATTGCCACGGCGGTTTCATCCGCCGCCAGGATGCCCGGCGGGCTGCCCACCCGTAACGCCGGGAACGCCGCACGCAGGGCCTGGCCGATGGCTATTGGCAGTTGTGACGGTTTTTCAATGAGGGTCATGGTGTGGCTTCCTTGCAACGATCACTTTGAGTCCGGGGGCGAACCGGGCGGCTCATTCACCCCGATGCGCTTGGCGGCCCAGCGCTCGTAGAGGCCGATGGCGACGTCGGCACCCGCCATGGCGGTCAGGCAGCCGAGGGCGCCCGCCGTCCAGATCGACATGCCGGCGGCGTACAGCAGCATCAACGCCGACACCCCGCACACCATGCACGCCCCGGAACGCAGGGCCAGGCGGCGGACCAGCGACCAACCGCGGGCGCCCTCCTTGTCGGCGCGCCACATCTCCCCGGACACGCCGCCGATCAGGGCCAGAATAATCACCAGCCAGATAGGCATTTCTGCCAACGCTTGCTGCTCGTTTGTCATGTCACGCCTCCTGGAATGCGTAAAACCGGCAGGTGGCCGGTGCTTTGATAAATAGATGGATGGGTGTGTCGGTAGGCATTCCAAAAAGCCCGGTAGCCCGGGCTTTTCAGTAATGCGGTCCTTGGATCTTTCGGCGCTACTGGCGCGGTACGGATCTTTCCTCGATGTTTTTCCGACCACGATCCCTGTCTGCCGGATAACTGCTTGTGGTGCTTTACGCTGCACACCCGGGTCAGTTGCCAACCCTCTGAACCGTCAAGGCCGGTTCATCGCTGCCTGTTGTAAAACCGTGAAACTAAAGAGCGTCGGCATCCTTGCCGGTATTGCCTGGCGTCCTTGCCATCACTCGGTGGCGTCCATGCCAGTGTTGCGTGCCTTCCTTGTCTTCCTTGGCAGCATCCTTGCCGCCTCCACCAGACCTTGTTGGCTGGCTTGAGATGGAGAATATGCATGTATGCATATACAGTCAATGCACAAATGCATTTATTTTTACTCGCATAATGCATTGGCGCATAAACCCCTTGAGTGGTGGGCCCTGGGCGGTTTTCCATAGGATCGAGTAGGGTGAGGGATTTTTTTTTTCCCTCAGCCCTCTCACACCACCGTACGTGCGGTTCCGCATACGGCGGTTCAACTAATACGCTGGAGTCCCTGCACAGTGCTGCGCAGCGAGACCAGCCCCATTTTGGCGAAGTACAAC
>NZ_JAARMB010000023.1:0-95892 GCF_012985615.1 Pseudomonas sp. WS 5412 | reverse complement strand
CGAAGGAGTGGGGGCAACAGCAGCTGCGCTGGTAGACTTATCCACAGTTGCTGGTAACAAAATCAGCAATCCGCCCTGGGTCAAATTTCAATCGGCAGGGTGGGTCAATTTTCCATCAGCGCCAACACACTAAGCAACCATCAGAAAATTTTGACTGTACGCCAAAAAATTCGCATCTACCAGCATCTAAACAGGCGTTGCAGGGCAATCGCATGAACGCCTGCCGATTTGAATGAGTCCTTTCCCAGCGGGCATCCTGAGCGCCTCTCTACTCAGGATGCCCTGCAATGTCGCATCACATACCAATCTCCGATGTTCTGGTCGCCATCAATGATCCCCGTCAGCAGGGCAAGATTCGTCACGACCTGGTCGAAACACTGGTCGTGGCTATCTGCGGCGTGCTTGCCGGCGCTGACACCTTCATCGAAATCGAACTCTGGGCTGAGCAGCGGCTGGACTGGTTCCGCCGTATTCTGAAACTACCCCACGGCATTCCCTCACACGACACCTTTGGACGGCTATTCAGCCTGATCGATCCAGAGGAGTTCGAGCAGGCCTTCCGCTGTTGGGTTGCGGCGATCCTACCGGCCCTTTCTCCGCAAGTGGTTGCCCTAGACGGCAAGACCAGTCGCCGCTCCGGCAAGAAAAACACGGCCCCGTTGCACCTGGTCAGCGCTTTTGCGGCTGATTCAGGGCTGATTCTCGGGCAGAGGGCGACCTCCCAGAAGTCCAACGAGAAGACCGCCATTCCTGAGCTGCTGGCCACACTGGCGCTTGAGGGCTGCACCGTGACGATCGATGCCATGGGTACCCAGCCGGACATTGCACAGGCCATTCTCGATCGCGGGGCGCACTATCTGCTGGCCATCAAGGGAAACCAGCCGAAGCTGGCCGAAGCGATCGATGACTTCGCTGACACCTTTTTGGACGGCGATCCTGCCCGGGTACCCCATGCGCACTTCGAGCATGTCGAGAAGGACCATGGCCGGCTGGAGGTTCGTCGCTGCCATGTTTTCGACCAACTCCAGTGCCTGCCACAGCCAGAACGCTGGCCAGGACTGCGCACTTTCGTGATGCTGGAGTCCGAGCGGACTGTGGGCAACCAGACCAGCCTGGAGCGCCGTTACTACATCAGCAGTCTTGCTCCGGATGCAGAGCGCATCGCACATGCCATCAGGGCGCACTGGGGCGTGGAGAACCGCGTCCACTGGTGCATGGATGTCATTTTTGGTGACGATCAGATGCGGATCCGAACCGGGCATGCTGCCCACAACATGGCCGTTCTCAAGCAACTTACATTGAATTTGATCCGGTTGGATCCGGTCAAGCGCAAGGGTGGCATCAAGGCACGAAGGCTGATTGCTGCAACCTCTGATGATTATCGGGCTGAACTATTAGGTCTCAGGTGAGCTTCATGCGATTGCCTTGACAGGCGTTGTTGATTATCATAAAACACTGACACTGTATTATATAATCGTGCTTTTGTGTTATTTTTTTAATATTTACTGATTACGTACTTGCTTAACCACTCAGTTGCGCTAGAACTAATAGACGCGAAATTTAAATCTCTAATTTTCCAACACTTAGTAAAACCTCGTTTGCCATCCCACTACCATTGTAGGAGCAAATCAGGAGACATAAAAAATTAGCGGTAGCGTGCCTGGCCCTCTAGATAAGTATTGGAGACTGTAATGAAGTTTGAAAAGTCACAGACAGCAATCGACCACCTGACTCCCGAGCAACACCGAATTACCCAGGAGGCGGGCACCGAAAGGCCCTTCACGGGCGAGTACAACGACAACAAGGAGCCTGGCATCTACGTCGACATAGTGTCGGGAGAGCCACTGTTCGCTTCGACGGACAAGTTCGATTCGGGTACTGGCTGGCCCAGCTTCACCAAGCCGATCGTTTCGGCAAACGTGAACGAGGTGCGGGACAGCGCACACGGCATGGTCCGGACGGAGGTCAGGTCAGTACACGCAGACAGTCATCTCGGCCATGTGTTCCCCGATGGTCCTTCCGACCGCGGCGGTCTGCGGTACTGCATCAACTCAGCGTCCCTTCGCTTCATCCCGCGCGACGAGATGGAGTCCGAGGGATACGGTGAATATCTCGATCAAGTAGAGGAGGCTTAACATGCATCAGCGCGCTGTTCTCGCAGGAGGATGTTTCTGGGGCATGCAGGATCTGATCCGCAAGCGGCCCGGCATCATCTCGACCCGTGTGGGTTACACGGGCGGCGATATTCCGAACGCCACGTATCGTAATCACGGCACGCATGCCGAGGGGATCGAGATTGTCTTCGACCCGACAGTGACGAGCTACCGGAACATCCTGGAATTCTTCTTCCAGATCCACGATCCGACGACGCTGAACCGCCAGGGCAATGATCGTGGGCTCTCCTACCGGTCGGGCATCTATTATGTCGACGAGGAGCAGAAGCGCGTCGCCGAGGATACGATCGCCGATGTGGATGCCTCGGGGCTGTGGGATGGCAAAGTGGTGACCGAGGTCCAGCCGGTCGGCGAGTTCTGGGAGGCCGAGCCCGATCACCAGGATTATCTGGAGAAGCGCCCGGGCGGCTACACCTGCCACTTCGTCCGTCCCGGCTGGGTGCTTCCGAAGCGCCAAAAGGTTGACGACGTACAGCCAGCGGCCGGGACCGCGGCGGAATAGGCTTCACTGCCGTTGCCACTGCGCCGATCCGGTCCGCAATCTTCGTGACCGCGTCGTTCAGCGACGCGGTCATCGAACCCTACTTCAGAGTGACGGCTCGTTCCAGTCAGTCGCCATCGCAACACCAGGATCGCAGATTTATGCCAGACCTCTCGTCCTTTCCGATCACGCAGCGCTGGCCGGCATCTCATCCCGATCGCCTGCAACTCTACGCAGCCCCTACGCCCAATGGCGTCAAGGTCTCGATCATGCTTGAGGAGACTGGCCTGGCGTACGAGCCCCACCTGATCGACATCTCGAACAACGAGTCGAAGGATCCGGCGTTCGTGTCGCTGAACCCGAACGGACGCATACCGGCGATCATCGATCCGGCTGGCCCTGACGGTAGACCCATCGCCTTATGGGAATCCGGTGCGATCCTCCTCTATCTGGCCGACAAGACGGGTCAGTTCATCTCCACCGAACCAGGCCAGCGTTACGAGACCCTAGCGTGGGTGTTCTTTCAGATGTCGGCCATCGGGCCGATGTTCGGTCAGCTCGGCTTCTTCCTGCGATTTGGCGGCAAGGACTATGAGGACAAGCGGCCGCAACAGCGCTTTATCGACGAATCCACGCGTCTGCTGGGGATTCTGGATCGCCGGCTGGAAGGCCGCGACTGGATCGTCGACGACTATTCGATCGCGGACATCGCGACGCTCGGCTGGGTGAATGCGCTGGTGGAATTCTACGCTGCGGGTGACATCCTTGGCCTCAGCAGCTTTTCGAACGTCCGCGCATGGCTTGGACGCGGGCTGGCTCGACCGGCCGTCCAGCGTGGCCTCCACATTCCCGCGAGGCCAGCATGAGCATCATCGCCGCCTATTATTACAACGAAGGCAAGCGAGTTCGCGAAATCGCGCTCGATGAGCACGTCAAGTTGGGCGAGAGTCGCTCGGGCTTCTGCTGGATCGCGCTTAGCGAACCCACCCCCGAGGAACTACTCGCGATCCAAAGGACATATAATCTTCATCCGTTGGCGATCGACAACGCGATGCACCCGCTGTGCCCGCCCAAGCTCGAGGTCTACAACGATGAGTTGTACGTCGTCGCGCAGACCGCCGAGCTGGTCGGCGACCGGATCAGCTACGGCAAGATGGCGATCTTCACCGGTCACAATCACCTTATCACCGTGCGGCACGGCAATGCCGGAGCGCTGGGCAAACTTCGGGAGCAACTCGAGGCATCGCCGACGCAGTTCGGCAAGGGTGTCGACTATGTGCTGCACGCGATCTTGCATCGCGTGGTCGACCAGTATCTGCCCATCTTCGAAATGATCGAGGACGACGTCCTGGCGATGGAGCGACGGTCGCTGCACGATTTCCTCGGGCCAGAAGAGGTGGCGCGAATCTTCGAACTAAGGTCCGAACTCACGCGGTTCCAGCGCACGCTCGGGGCTATGGCCGAGCTGGTGCGAAAGCTCGTTCGCGGCCACTTTCCCTGCATCAGCGCCGAAATGACACCATATTTCCACGACGTCGCGGACCATGTCCACCGCGTGCAGTCCATGGTCGACGGCCTCCTGCTTGTCCTGTCCACGGTCTTTGAGGCCAGCAGCCTTCTTGAAGCGCAAAGGACGGGGGTGATCACCCGCCAGCTGGCGGCTTGGGCGGCAATACTGGCAGTCCCGACGGCGATCGCTGGAATATACGGCATGAACTTTAAGCACATGCCGGAGCTGGACACGGCCTACGGATACTTTGTCGTGCTCGGAGTGATAGCGATATCGTGCGTTTTCCTATTTGTGCGCTTCAAGAAGGCTAAGTGGCTGTGAATACTGCCCATCGTTTTCTTCGCCGTCATCTGACGGTTACAGCGGGCCTTATACGGAAGCTTGTCCAATCCAACTCAAGATGAAGGTGCGTCCATGACATAGCAGCTGACCGACGCTCTACAAGCAGTTCAGTCCTTCATCGCCAAGGGCTAAGACCGCGAATAGCGCGTCAAGGACAGCAATCTCGTCGATCTCGAGCCAGGATCAACCATCGGTCCGTGCGGCATCTGCGTCGACGCGGCGTTTCGCCTCGGAAGCGGTGATGATGGCGATAACGCCTCCACCCTCTACGCGATCACCGATCCGGCGACCGAGCATAAGGGCCTGTTGATCGACGTGTTCGATGAAATCTGCTACCGCGACCCAGTTCAAGAGTCGGGACCTCAATGTAGAAGAAGTTGACTAACGAGCATTCGCGTCATCCGATCAAGCAAGCTGGAGACATTTATGAAAGCCATTGGTTACAAGGTTCCGGGACCCATCGCCGCGGATGCCGCGCTGGTCGACATCAATCTGCCTCGGCCTGTCGCTGCAGGATACGATATCCTGGTTGAGGTGAAGGCCGTCTCGGTCAACCCGGTCGACTACAAGGTCCGCAACAGCACGCCGCCGGCAGATGGCGATTGGAAGGTGCTGGGATGGGATGCCGCCGGGATTGTGCGCGAGGTCGGCCCCGACGTCACGCAGTTCGAGTTAGGCGACGAGGTCTATTATGCCGGATCGATCACACGGCCCGGTACCAATGCGGAGTTCCATCTCGTCGACGCCCGGATTGTCGGTCACAAACCTGCGTCGCTCTCCTGGGCGGAAGCGGCGGCGCTGCCGCTGACGACGTTGACGGCCTGGGAGGCGATGTTCGACCGCCTGGACGTGGCGAAGCCCGTACCCGGTGCGGCGGAGGCGATCCTCATCATCGGTGGCGCGGGCGGGGTTGGGTCGATCGCCGTCCAGATCGCGCGACAGCGCACGGACCTCACCGTCATCGCCACAGCCTCTCGACCGGAAACCCAAGAGTGGGTAAGAGGGCTTGGAGCTCACCACGTCATCGACCATTCTCGTCCGCTCGCGCCACAGATCGCCGAACTCGGCATCGGTGCTCCCGCTTTCGTCTTTTCGACCACACATACCGAGCAACATGTCGCCGACATCGCCGAACTGATCGCCCCACAAGGACGGTTCGGACTGATCGACGATCCCAAGGCATTCGATATCATGGTTTTCAAGCGCAAGGCGGTGTCGATCCACCACGAGCTGATGTTCACGCGGTCGATCTACGGCACGCCCGACATGAATGAGCAGGGCGAGATTCTGGATGCGATGGCAGCGCTGGTTGACGACGGCAAAATCCGCACGACGCTGACCCGGCGACTGTCGCCGATCAATGCCGCCAATCTGAAGACGGTGCATGCACTGATCGAAAGTGGCGCGGCTAAAGGCAAGATCGTCCTCGAAGGCTTCTAACGACCGCGATCGCCAAACATCTTGTCCAACCTCAAAAAGCCGAACGGGTTATGCCCCAGCGATGAGAATCCCATGACCAAATCTATTGCCACCGCCTCGATCAACCGCGAAACCGCAGTCGCCCTCATCGACGCGGCGCTCGCTGCGGCCCGTGCCATCGGCATCCCGGCTGCCGTCGCCGTCGTCGACGCCACCGGTAACCTGCGCGCGTTCGAGCGCACCGACGATGCGCCGTTCCTTACCGTCGATGTTGCCATCGACAAGGCCTGGAGTTCCGCCTCGTTTGGGTTCCCGACCCATGTCTGGAACGACTATGTGACCAACGATCCAAAAGTGGCGCCGCTAGCCTATCGCCCTCGGATGGTCGCTGTCGGCGGCGGTTATCCGATTCTGGAGGATGGGAAGTTGATCGGCGGCATAGGCATCTCCGGAGGCAACTATCAGCAGGATCAGGATGCGTGCGTCGAGGCACTCATGAAAATCGGGTTCCAGTTGCCAGCCTGACGACTGTGAGGCCATCACCGGTGGTAATGGCCAACAGATCCAACCTTTGAGAGGCCTAATGATGGAAGCGTTCGTCGTCTTTACGCGGGAAGAAACCAGCGACCCACATGCACTCGCAACCTATTCTGCAGGCGTCGGACCATCGTTCGATGGTCACGACGTTACCTTTCTCGCCGCTTATGGCGCGATCCAGCATTTGGAGGGGCCGCCCATCGAAGGGGCCGTAATCTTGCGTTTCCCGACGATGCAGGCCGCTCGCGACTGGTATGACAGTCCCGCCTACCAAACCATCGCTGCTCAACGCTTTGCCGGTTCCCGTTACCGCGCCTTTATCATTGAAGGGCGGCGGTGACATACCGACAGAAGCACTTCGGCGCTGACCACGAGGTATCGGCGTGTGAACTCGCATCTTGGGAATCTGTGGGGGGGACCAAGACAGCGGCGCTAGGGGCTCATATCGTCGATCGGATCAGAGAGTTGCTCGGCGAGAATGGGTTATCTATTGCCGAGCTGACGGAGCGGAGCCGCCCTCTCCCAGCGGATTGATTCAATCGTTGACGCTCCTCCTATCCGGATCCGGGTTTTCGCACGCTGATCAACAGAGTTACAGCGCGCAACGCCTGTAGTGGGCATCAGGGGATGGGTGGCAATCAGGATGATTGCCCACCTTCCAACGATTAACCTTGCTCAAGTTGCTTCACTAGTCGCTCCGCGTCGAGATGGAAGTCCGAGAAAACAATGCTACCGCCAGCGTCGATAACCGTAAACCACGGAGTTCCTCGTGTGCGGTAGTCTTCCATGAAGGTTGGAAACGGCGAGCCGGTCGGTTGCTCGTCGTGACCGAAAACGATAGGAAGCTCATACTTGAGCTGGTTCACGCGCAACTTCTCGAAGGTATTCTCATGCGTTCCTTCGAAGACGGTCTGGATCACTGCGAACCCCACGTCTTTTGAGCTCAACGCTGCATGCAACTTTTGTAGCGTCGGAAACCCATGCAAATGGCAACCTTGGCACCAATGCTGGAAGGCAAACAAGATTTTCGGGCCGGGCCCGATATCTGACAGTTTGAACGGCGCGATACTTTCCCCATCTTTGCCAATCCATTTTTGCACCCGCAGCTCAGGCGCTTGTCGTTCGATCTCGTTCATCTGATCCTCCAACCCCGATACAGAAGCTTAGTGGATGATCGCGCGTCGCGACGGTGCGCGAACGTCCGACCTTATTTTCCCTATTTCCTGAAGCCAGAATAGATCAGATCGACATTTCGTCCTTAATATACTCAAGCTGCCGGCGAGCGCGAACTGGGCAACCATGCGCTGGTGAGCCTTGAGCTTTGCACGCTGCCCATCCGTTTGAGAGCGAACCTGCAACTTCCGCTCCGCATACCGCAGATCAGCGTACGCAGCCTTGGGGTTATCTACCCTATAGCCATTGGGTATTGGGAATCATGCTGGCCTGACGCTATGTTCGATACGCGATTTTTTACGATGATAGAGCATCTGTATCTGATTTTTAGTCGATTGGCTTATTCGGCGGATGTGCGGGCAAATGCTTTACGCAGAGTACTGAAATGAAGGCCGGCTTCGGTCTGCCGTATCGAGCAAGAGGGGTCACTATGGTCACCAGAGGTTTCACCGGTCGCGGTTCAGGCGACCAGTCCGATCGGATTCCGCCAGGTCAGCATCTGGTGGAGGATTTCCCTGTTCTGTCGGCCGGCCCTACGCCGAGGGTAGAGCCCTCCGACTGGAAATTCACAGTCAAAATTGGTCCGAAGCCCGTCAAAACGTGGAATTGGGGCGAATTCAACACTCTACCAAAGACCCAGGTGACAAAGGATATTCACTGCGTCACCTCTTGGTCCAAACTGGATACCGTTTGGGAGGGTGTACTCATTGAAGACATCCTTGCAGATGCAGAGCTTGATCGGCCTACCGATTTCGTCTTGGCGCACTGCTACGATAATTATTCGACAAACGTCCCTCTGACGGATCTGCTTTCCGGGAAAGCGATGGTCGCCCTCAGTTATGCGGGCAAGCCACTTTCCCGCGATCATGGGGGGCCGGCGCGTCTTCTAGTGCCGCACCTTTACTTCTGGAAATCCGCCAAATGGGTGAATGCGCTGCAATTCACGACGCGTGACGAGGCCGGCTTTTGGGAGCTGCACGGCTATCACATCTACGGCGATCCGTGGCGCGAACAACGATACACCCATGACTGAAAACGAAGCGCAAGTCCGTTCGTGGCAATCATGCGTGATCGACGACATCATCCAGCAAACACCGAGTATCAAGAGCTTCTTCCTTCGGTTGAGCAAGCCGTTCGCGCACACCGCAGGTCAGCACGTCGATATCCGGCTGACCGCGCCCGACGGCTACAGTGCAATGCGCAGCTACTCGATCGCGTCATCGGCAGTTTCGACCCCGATCGTCGAGATAGCTATCGAGCGCATGCCGGATGCCGAAGTTTCGCCGTTTTTTCACGACATCGCGGCGATTGGTGACGAAATCGAAGTTCGCGGTCCGCTCGGTGGCCATTTCCTTTGGCCTGAGCCTGCCATAGATCCGGTTCTGTTGATCGGGGGAGGCTCCGGCCTCGTGCCGTTGATGGCAATGATCCGGCAGCGCCGCGCATTGGCCCAAGCCGTTCCGACAGCGTTGCTCCTGTCCGCACGAACCGCCGAGGACGTTCTCTTCTCAGAAGAACTTCATTGCATCGAAATCAGCGATCCGGCGTTCGTCCTGGCGCTCGCGATTACGCGCGAGAAACCGGTTCGCGCATCGGACTTTGCGCGACGGATCGACGGCATGATGGTCCAAGAAATTCTAACCAGGCTTCAGGGAAAGCCGACGCAAGTGTTCGTCTGCGGGTCTAACGGATTCGTCAACATCGCAACCGATAGCGCGCTGCTGGCGGGCTTGGACGCCTCCATCATCAAGACGGAGCGCTACGGGGGCTAGCGGCGCGAGCTATCTCACGTCGCGCCGATCGTAGACGTGCGCCCTGGGAAGCTTTGGCGATCAACGTGAACCGTTTTGCCGAACACAGTCTTCGTACCCCCCGGCCTCTAGAACGCCTTCGCTCGCGATACCTGGCTCGACATCAAGCTCAATTTGAAAGTTCCTGCACTATCCGTCGTCCTGATATGCTCGACCAGCATGATGGGCGATTCGAGCGGGACCGCTTCCGTCCCAATCGAGGCTCGGTTACCTTAGAGCATCGGCTCGGCGCTACAGGAGGCGCGTGCGGCCTCTGCCTGGCGGTGAAAGCACTTTGGGCCATGTCGCCTGGATAGCGGCCAATCGTCAGCATCTGCTCCGATGTCGGCCAAGGTGCAGTCGCCATCTTTGAACGCCGCGAATTGGAGATCAACGCCATGACAGCGATCCGCGTGCAACTGCCGGAGATGCAATATGACAACTGATGTATTGCTGTACACCACGAATTGGTGCCCGTTCTGCCGCCGAGCGAAGGCGCTCCTCAAGGAAAAGGGCGTGCGATGGAAGGAGCTCGATATTGAGGCGGATCCGGCTCACCGGCAGGCCATGGCGGAAGCGTCGGGGCGAAGCTCCGTGCCGCAGATCTTCATCAATGGCACCCTTATCGGTGGCTCCGATGAGCTATTCGCGCTCGATGTCAGAGGCGAGCTCGACAAACTTCTCGGGCGCAACCCGCCTGCCACCTGAGGAGGTGCGGCTTGGGGCAGCCAGCCCGCGAGCCTTCGCCGGTTGATGAATACAAAAGGAGAGTCCGTTGGTCTCAGCCATCTGGAAAGACACTACTATCGCCACAAGCGACGAAACAGTCATCGTCGAGGGAAATCACTACTTCCCACCGTCAGGAGTCGACCTGAGCCTGCTTGAGATGAGCCCGCACACATCTGTCTGTCCGATCAAAGGCGCCGCGCGCTTCTTTCATGTTCGCGCGGGTGACGCGCTCAACGTGAACGCCGCTTGGACCTATCCCGCCCCCACTCCGGATGCCGAGGGTATCCGGGATTACATCGCTTTCTGGAAAGGCGTGGACGTTGCCTAGCAGACTGGACGGACGACTTCGCTGATAGCCATGCGGGCGCCGACATCTCAATTATCCTGCCCACCCCGGGCCTCGTCGGCTGCAGGAATCTGCCCGGCACCTTAGCGCGACCCGGCACTGGCGGTCTCGCACCCGCCGCGCCTCTGTTCTATCAATAAGGATGGATGACATGGAGCATTCCGAGTTCGATGCCGCTTTCGCGAAGCTTGCGGAGGGATACAGAGAAGGGACTTATGAAGGCCGGCGTTTCAGCTTGATCGTCCGGCGATCTGGGGACGGACGTCGCAACAGTCTGTTCGCCAGGGAGTTGGACGGGACTGACATTGTCAGCTTCAACCTCTTCCGCGTTACATCAGATAGGACATTGTTGAAGCCGTGCGAAATGTCCGCCGAAAAGGTCGTAGCGTTCGTGCTGGAGTTCCGACCGGACACCTGACGGGCAGAAGAAGATCCCGGCCAACCGGCGCGCCTGCGACGGCCGGCTATCTAAGGCTGCGCAAGCCTATAGCCGCAGCTCATTGCACTTCGTCTGGCGAGGAATTCAACATCGATACGTCGCCATCCGCGGGGATATCGGTACAGGCGCCCGTGTAAGCCAGATTGAGAAATCCTAAGCGATGACTAACACCAATGACGCCACCCTTCCGACACATTCTATTCTTGAGGAATGCACAGCGATGGCTGTCGTCAACGCTCTGAAGATTATTCTGAAGAACAGCTACGCGATCTACCTTAAGACAAAAAATGCCACTCGGGCGCATCCCGCCCCTACTTCAGGGACTTTCACTTGCTTCTCGCTCTGTCACTCACAGCATCGGCACGCCCATGACGCATGGTATCCAGGCCTCATAATTTTCCCATATAACCTTCTTGTCTTTTGCGCACCCAGAAAGACTCGAGGCTTTAACTGGACAGATGAGCCCTCGAGGGTAGTGTTCACCTGATTGGCTTTCTCATATCTGATGTTGATTCGCACAGTGTGCCAACCAGGTGATAGTTTCAAAAAACCTGCGCTTCAGAGCGAATTAGACGATCTTCGATAAGAGCGATCCGCCTCAAAACCCAAAACATCTAACATTGTCCTAGAGCCATATTTGTACCTAGTACTATGGCGCTCCCATTAACACATTTGATGATGCACAGAAAACTTAGCTCATGATAGCTTTCAGCTAACAGCTATTCGGAAGCCCGAAAGGATTCAACCGTTTAAGCGTGAACCGTCGATTATAAATACTTTCGTAAGTTAGCTTTAAAGGACGCTTTTAGTCCTTGTAAATACGCATTACGACTCCACAGCTACCAAATCCATACGGCGCCAGCAACCATTAAAACACCCGACACTACTAAAACAATAGTAGAGGCGCGATTGCTGCCTTTCAAAGTATGACCAACACCCACATCCATAACTAGGTGTCGAATTCCGGCTACGAGATGATAAATAAATGAAGAGTATACCAACCAGAAACTAACTTTGCCGAAAGGTGAAGAAAAAATCTCCTTGACTTCATTAAAACCCTTTTCTGACTCCAACGATTTGCTCAGCATATACAGTATCAGTCCCAGAAAAATAAAGAGCATAATTCCTGAAATCCGGTGCAGAATCGATGTAAGCGCCGTGAGAGGAAGCTGAATGGTTCGAATATCAAGATTAACCGGCCGCTTTTTATTCATTTTGACTCCAGTCAACAATTCTAGTGGGGGATTTCAGTTTTCGATCTCATTCATCATAGCAGCTGTAACTAAGGCTGGCGGCGACAATAATGGAGATATTCGGGGCTTACGTTGCATTTTGAGGTCGCAGGTGCATGTGCGTAAATTGAAGCAAATTGCAAGGTTATGCCCAATAGGTAGCTAGCTTATTAATTTAACAAAAGTGACGTGTGTCGTTCTGCAGGGCATGCTGTTCCCCAACCCTGGAAAACCTATCCTCTTTAACACGTCAAAGTCGATTGATAGGCTTGCTGCAACAGCTATCTGCCCGGTTGAAGTCGAAGATCGATGTATCTGTAGGGTTTGGAAATAAATGCGGGCGCCCACCGCACTCACGGCTCAGTTACCATTCTTTGTGCATCGCGGCCGCGCGGCTAGTTGGTAGCTGTTCTAAGCCTAGTCAGTGCCGCCCTTCGCCCCAAGCCCCATAGTCAGATTTGAGAAATGACAGTAGGCGATGCCGCAACGCGCTTCATCGACCTATGTAAAACGACTCCTTTATCGAAATAGTGCACTCATCGCTCTCCACGGCGATCCCTTCATCGCGAATTGCACCGCCCAAGACGATCTGCACTGAAATCAATACTTTCTGATGCCTCTTGATTAGAGATGCCAGCCATAATCATCTCATCGCCAACGCATACGGCGTTCGGCAGCCAACACACTCTCACTCACTACTGGAAGCTCAGACATGAAAACCATAGGCATTGAAAACTCGAAGTCCAGCGTACAGGCCCACTTAACGCTTGGAACCAAAACTATGGGGCTAGGTATCTATGGCGCGTACTTGGCTCTCGCTATTATTTACTTCTGGTTCGGCGGCATGAAATTTACCCACTACGAGGCCGAGGGCCTGGTTCCACTGGTGAGCAACAGCCCGCTTTTGGGATGGGTGTATAGCATTTTTTCGGTCGACATGTTCTCCAGCCTGCTCGGCATACTAGAGATTTCGATCGGCACTCTGATCGCAGGCCGCATGCTGTCGCCCAAACTATCCGTGGTAGGAGGCGCTCTGTCTGCAGGCCTGTTCTTCACAACCCTTAGCTTTATGTTTTCCACTCCGGGCGTCATTGAGCCTAGTTTAGGGTTTCCGGCGATTTCCGTTGCGCCAGGTCAGTTTCTGCTTAAAGACTTAGGGTTGCTTGCTGTTTCGATATTTGTGGCAGGCCATTCGCTGGTTGAACTGGAAAAACGTAAAATTAATGCATAATTTTTTCAATGGCTTAAGGCAGTAATGCCTTAGGCCTTTTTGCCATCATTTTCCCCCGCCAGATCTTTCAACCAGTCACGAGGGCTCAACCCCGTCTTGCGTCTAAATGCGCGAGACAGCGCCGAAGGACTTTCGTAGCCGACTTGAGCTGCAATCAGCGTAATCGAGCGCCCTTCTCGCATCAGCTTCTGAGCCAGGCTAACTCGCCAACTCAACAAATAATCAGCAGGCGTCTGTCCGATGACACTCTTGAAATGCACGGCATACGCAGCGCGTGACATATTTGACTCACTGGCCAGCTCTGCTATTGACCAGGCATGTTCCGGGGAGTTGTGCATCTGTAAAAGCGATCGGGCAAGCCGCATGTCGGCCAGTCCAGCCATCATTCCGGTGCGCAACTGGTGATGATCGAGCAGGTAACGGAGCAACAGAATGATTAGGAGCTCAAATAAGCGCTCAAGCGCGGCTTCCCTTCCACAATGCACATTTGCCGCCTCGGCAAACATCCACTCCAACGTGTCTGCCAGCATGGGCAGATCATCGAGTGCGAGCACCAAACAGTCCGGTAATGAAGCCGACAAAGGATTATCAATTCCGCCCTCAAACTCCATGGAAGCACACAACAACTTTGCGCCATCGGACTCACCCGCAAACAATTGATGCTTGGCGGGGCGTGGCATAAAAATCAAGCTAGGGCGAGTGAGCTGCAAATCCTTGCGATCGGGACCAAGCAACGTCACGCTGCCGGCCTGAAGCAGATGGATATAACCTCGCCGCTCGGCGCCATCGTAAGATGCAGAGCCGCATAGGTCGCCGTCATAGAACAGATTGGCCCGCACGCCGAACCGCGAGAGCAAATTAGACAAACGATCCATTGGCCGATCCTTGACGAGTCAGAACGCACAGACCATACCATCTGCGTTGTCGTTCAGTGCCTGTAGCGAACATGCCGGCGTAAATCAGCCAACGGATAAAGTGATCACTGAGCAGCTCAGCCTCCCTTTCCAGTTCGGCTGTTAAAAAAACAACACCGTTGTTTGAAAGCACCAGCAAATCAAGTGCTCACTCTTCTATTTTACGGGGTTGTACGCCGGAATCCCAGAAATTTCCGTCAGCCCAGCTCCAGTCCCGCCACGAGCGCATCCAGGTCGATGAACTTGCCGTCAGTCTGGAAGGTGTAATGCCCGTTCAGCAGGATGTGCCGCCAGGCCGCTGGCGACATCTGCGTGATCAACGCCAGCGCCTTGGCATTGCCAGCTGCCTCGTACTTCGTCAGCAGCAGGGACAGGATCGCCGAGTTGTAGAAGATGATCGCGTTGCCGATCAGCCTGGCGCACTGGTTGCTGATCTCGATTTCGATGTCGGTGCGGCCGGTCAATTCCTTCTTCCCACCGACTTGGGCGATGGTCGAGCGTAGCTGGTGATAGGACTCAATGCGGTTCTGCGAGCGGTGAACATTACGCTCCAGTTGCGGGTCGCGCAGGTAGCGCAGTGTGTAGATACTGCGGATGAGCTTGTCGAACTCGAAGATTGCGCGCCGCGTCGGGTTCGGCGCCGTATAGGTGCACAGCTTGCGGATCAGCGTGCCCTGCGTCATTTCCTTCAGGCCCAGTGTGGCGACGATTCGGTCGATGTTCGCCTTCTCACCGACGATGAGTTGCCGGTCGATCTG
This sequence comes from Pseudomonas sp. WS 5412, assembly GCF_012985615.1. Taxonomy (NCBI): domain Bacteria; kingdom Pseudomonadati; phylum Pseudomonadota; class Gammaproteobacteria; order Pseudomonadales; family Pseudomonadaceae; genus Pseudomonas; species Pseudomonas sp. WS 5412. Next base: position 80,817 of record NZ_JAARMB010000023.1, on the reverse strand, counting down.
GCCAGCCGGCCGGATCAGGCATTTCTCGTACAATGCCAGATCATCGGCGCAATACAGCTCCTGCAACTGGTCGTCGAGGTCGGTGAAGCGCGGCTCGAAACGAAGTCCGAACCAGTGCAGGATGGCGAAGTTGGCCTTGTTGATGCTGTGCATGTCGCCGGTGATCGCGCTCGGCACGATGTCCGACGTGTTGCGGTACCAGATGTCGAACACGTGGTGAGCCTCGTACTCGTGTGCGCCTATCAGGTAGCCGTTCAACGGCACGTGATTGCACAGCAGCGTGTAGGCGACGACGCCCTTGCCGCGGCCGAAATATTTGCGCGAGTAGCGCGCCTTCACAGTTGGTCGCTCGACGCCGAATTTCTGCCCATCAACGGCACCGTACAACGAATCGAGGTCGAACGAGTAATGCGGGAAGATCGGCAGTGCGGCGATGGCGTTGCTGATGCAATCGTTGGCCACATGTAGCGTCGCCTGGCGCAGGTACTGCTGGTAGGTACTCTCCAGGACGTGGTACGGGATGTCGCTGGTACGTGCCATAACCTGGTTGCCGTGGTTCATGGCTTGGGCAATGATCACCGCCATCAGACTGTCGGCGTCGGCTACCTTCTTCGCATAGCGTGGCTGCAATGGTGTCAGCGCCGACAGGAACTGGCACTGGCCGTTGACGAAGCGAAACACGTCGGCGACATCGCAGTATGGCAGTTGCTCGTAGAGAGCTTGCTCGCGCGCCTTCTGGTTCTCCCCCTTGGGCTTGCGCCAGGTCAGTCTCTGCGTGTCCTTGTCGTATTCCAGGTGCGTCAGCTTGCCCTGTTTCAGCTCGCGATTGAACGCCACCCATTGCGCACGCAACTCGGTCGCCAGTGCATCGAGCTGGGCACTGACCGGCTGCCGCAGGAAGGGGATGTCCATCTGCGCGAGCACGGCGGCTTTCTCGTCCATCGAAACCAACTCGTCGGACAAATGCCGGTGCTGCAAGCTATCGTCAATGTAGAGCTCGCCCGCCTGGAAGCGTTTCCTGACCTGACGGTAAAGCCAGAATTCGTAACGATCGGCATGCAGGCCTGTCGGCGTGCCTTCGGCATCGAACATCAGCAGGTACGGACGCAAGCGTTTCGGCAGCGTTGCCGCCGGACATTCGTCGAGTGGCCGTTGTGATAGGCGCTGCTGCTTGGCGAACACGCTCTTGGCCCAAGTCAGCGCCGCGAGCCATGGGTTATCGGGGGCCGTGCCGGCGAAGTCGAGCGCGACGTACAGCGGCCGTAGATGGCGTCGAATGCGTTCGGCCAGGCCGTCCACCGCCTGCCAGTGCAGCGCCAGTTTGTTCAGTGGCTTGACGCTCATGCGCTGCGCCGTGTTTTGCAGCAATTCCCTGGACATGATTTTGTAGGCGCGTTGGCGCACCTCGCCGAACGGCGTCGGATCGGCCACGCTGTCGTCCACGTACAGCGACAGCAGGCGGCCAACCTGCGGCGTTTCCTGATGGCGTCGCAGCTGTTCGGCGACAAAGGACTGTTTCGCACCCGTGCGGCTCTCGTCCTCAAGTTTTTTCATGTGGAAGGCCATCGCGTCGACCAGGTTGTCGGTGAGCTGCCGGTAACGTACCCAGGCATAGCACAGCAGGTAGAGCCGGGTCTGCTCCGCCTTCAGGTGGCGCAGGTCATGGACGGTATAGAAGTTCGCCAGGCTCGCGTAGTACAGCAGGTTCTGCTGCGAGATGCCGAGCTTGGGCAGCAGCGCCTTGGCGATCCCGTGCAAGGACTTCAGCGTGGCGCGCTTCTCGCGCTCCCCTGCCATCTGACGCCAGCCGAAATCTTTAGCGTCCTGCTTGAGCGCTGCCAGTTGAGACAGGGTGTCGTCACGCACCAGGAGCTGGCCCAGCGCAGCTTTGGCCGATTCGTCCAACACTTCTGCCAGCAAGCCGCCCAAGCGCCTGCGTTCGGTGGACAGGGCTTCACTGACCAGCTCTTGTAAGGTGGTGTGGCCGGGCCGGATGATTTTGTGCTCGCTGAGCCAAACGATCAGTTCGGCGGCCACGAATCCTGGCATTACGTCGCGCCGCACGATCTGTTCAGCCTGCTGTGCCAGTTGCGGCAGGAAGCTAGCCGCCCACGACCGGTAGCCGAACAGTTCGGCGATCTGACCCCTCTGGCTGTAGTGCTCATGCTTGGTGATCGCCTTGCGTTCGAACGCTTCGCCGTGGAAATAGCGACTCAGCACGAAGGCGCAATCGTCCTCGACCTCATGCCAATCGAAGCGGAAGAAAGCATGCTTGGCCTTGAAGTAGCCGATCTGCAAGACGCAATAGACTTGGGCCTGCAGGCTAGGCCGGCTGCTGGCGAACGCCAGTTCAGATTCGGCCAACGCCAGGTATTCCAGCCGCTGAGCATCGTCGAAGTCCGGTAGGCCGTACAAGGCTTCCTGCTCTGCGTCAGAAAAGACGGTGAGTAGCTTATTCTTGTTGCTCATCGACCGTCCTTCCCGCACCACGCCAACCTGCTCGCGTCAATGTTTCGATCAACGTAGTGCGCTTGACATTGAAGTTGCGGCACACCGCCGCCTTAGACATGCCGCCATCGAGCGCGGCGACGATGGCGTCCAGCTTCTCACCAGTGATCGCCTGCGGCCGGCCGCCGATCCGGCCGCGTTTGCGTGCGGCGGCCAAGCCCGCGACGACGCGCTCCTGAATCAAGGCGCGCTCGTACTGCGCGAGCGCACCGAACACCTGGAACAGGAATTCGCCCGAGGGCGTCGTAGTGTCCAGGTTCTCTGTCAGCGAGCGGAACGCCACCCGCTTGTCCTTGAGCGAAGTCACAATGGCGAGCAGGTGCGACAGCGAGCGACCGAGCCGGTCGAGTTTCCACACCACCAGCACATCGCCGGCTCGAACGAACTCAAGCGCCCGCGCCAAGCCGGCACGGTCATCCTTCGCGCCAGAGGCACGATCCTCAAACAGGTGACGCGGATCGACGCCGGCGGCGAGCAGCGCGTCGCGCTGCAAGTCCGTGCTCTGGCGGTCGGAGTCCGACGACACGCGCATGTAGCCAACCAACATAGGCGGATAACCATCAAAAACAGGTTTCCGCATAATAGTGAATAGCGATAGAGTTTTCCGTACATTTTTGAGGGGGTGTTGCACAGGTAGCACAGCGGCGGCTGACAGCCTGTCGCAAAACAAATGTTTTACGACACCTCCTTGAGGTTGCCGCGTTTACATCATTACCTGAACAGGTATAAAATTCCGTCATGACAAACAAAGAAAAACCGCTCGAATGGATCGCGAGCAGCCACAAGGATTTGATGGCGTTGCCGTCCGACGTGCGTCGCCGTTTCGGTTACGCGCTCTCGTTGGCGCAGATAGGCGATCAGGATGACGCAGCAAAGGTGCTCAAGGGGTTCGGTGGTACCGGCGTGCTGGAGGTCGTCGAAGACGATGCCGGCGGCACCTATCGAGCGGTATACACGGTCAAGTTTGCGGAAGCGGTGTTCGTCCTGCACTGCTTCCAGAAGAAGAGCAAGAGCGGAATCGCCACGCCAAAGGCCGACATGGACATCATCCGCGCTCGGCTGAAGGTGGCCGAGGTATTGGCACAGGAGCTACGAAATGCAAAAACGAATCATTGAAGGCGTCGAGGTTCAGCGCAGCTCGGGCAACGTCTTTGCCGACCTTGGACTGCCTGACGCTGAAAAGCTCAAGATCAAGACCGGCCTGGTGGTCGAGATCAGGAGGGCCATGCGCGCCCTTGGGCTGACTCAACAAGCGGCGGCCAAACGCATGGGCATCCCGCAACCGAAGGTGTCGGGCATGATGCGCGGCGACTTCACCAATCTATCCGAACGCAAGCTGATGGATTGTCTGAATCGCCTCGGCTACGACATCGAAATCAAGGTACGGCCAGCAGCCGAGCCGATCGGGCATCTAACGCTCGCAACCGCTTAATCGGAGCTCTCCTGATGGCAGCCCGCATCACCGACGACGAATGGGACGAACTGACTCCCGAGAATTTCGATACCACGGCACTGCTGCGTGCAGTCGATGCCGTGGACGTGCTGCGCGGCGATTTGAATGACAGCGCAGACGGCGCACCTCCGCAACTGCGCACCGACCTGTTGAAGCTGCATCAACTGGCAATGGCCGCGTTCAACGAGGGATCACGCAGCCGAGTGGCTTAGCTATTTGATCTCGCCGTGGATCTTCAGGATCAGGTTGATCATCTGATGACCTCGCTGGAACAAGTGCAAGAAACCCTGTCCCGGTTGACGGCGCTCTACCCAGAAAGCCTGTCCTGAATGTTCTTGGAGACAACCACATCATGAGCCGCAGCCGCCGCAAAACGCCCATCGTTGGGCACACGACCTGCCGTAGCGAGCGCGAGGACAAGAAACTCTGGCATCAGCGCTGGCGAACCCACGAGCGCACCGCGCTGGCCAGCGCGTCGCCGGAAGCTCTATGCGCCCATCTGCCTCTACTGGAAAACCAGGTCAGCAACGTCTGGTCGATGGGTAAGGATGGCCGCTCCTACTGGCCCATCAAGCGCCAGGCCGCCACGGCGGATCGCATTGCCAACCACAAGGGACGCAATCCGCAAGAGCGCGCCTCCCTGAAAAAGCGTCTGCTGCGCAAGTGGATGAGCAAATGAACCTGTCCACCATCGAGGCGCTGGCTATCGCTTGGGCGCGAATCGCTGAAGAAGCAGAACTCCCAGCCGGCTACGAGGGCACGGCGACGCCAGAGGCGCATCGGGCCTGCGAGGTGATCCAGGAGCGGATTCGAGAGCACGTCGTCGCCACCAATGACATGCGGCTGTTCGGCCTGCTGCACCTGCTTGGGCAGGCGTCGCTGCGCATGGAGCAAGCGCTGTGGCCGGAAGAATATGCGCGGATGACCCGCGAGGTCGAGGAAGCTCTCCGAGAGGCCGACGACCCCAACGCCAAGTCGTACACCCACGAAGAAGTCATGCAGGCGATGCAGGAACGCATCGACCGAGCGCGAGACAAAGCCATGTTGATCGGCTGACGGAAATTTCGGCGGTTCCGGCTGATCCAAGAATCTTGGCGTGACCTTACCTCCGCTCTACCGCTGGGTGCCAGCCTCGGCGCACGCCTAACCACCCAACTCAGAAAGGAAAATAAGTTGGTAAAACGCATTCCCGTATCCGAGCTTCGTCTCGGCATGTACATCCACAAGCTCGCCGGCTCTTGGGTTCGACACCCATTCTGGCGCGGCAGCTTCCTGCTGACCGAGCCTCAGGATCTCTCTGCCATTCGAGAATGTGGCGTCGGGGAGGTCTGGGTCGACTTGGCCAAAAGCCAAGTCGACCCAGAGAGCCCAGAGAGCCCAGAGAGCCCAGAGCCCAGAGCCCAGAGCCCAGAGCCCAGAGCCCAGAGAATTGTCGGAGGAGCAATCTCTGCCGTCTAGTCCACTAAGCAAGAAAAGTGACGGCGCAACCTCAATGGAGAGCGAAATGTGTTATGCACGGAAACTCTGTCTTGCGGCCAAGTCCCAAGTCATGGACATGTTCCAGGAAGCCCGGCTTGGCAAGGCCGTCGACCCAAGCACGACGTTGCCGCTGGTCGGAGAAATCGCTGCCTCGGTGCTGCGCCAACCTCATGCCCTCATCAGCGTCGCACGCATCAAAACGCACGACGATTACACCTACCTGCACTCGGTTGCCGTCTGCGCCCTGATGCTATCGCTGGCCCGGCATCTCGATCTAGACGAGGAGCAAACGCGCCTGGCTGGCATCGGCGGACTGATGCACGACCTAGGCAAGGCCGCGATGCCGCTGGAAGTGCTTAACAAACCAGGCAAGCTCACCGATGCCGAGTTCGCCATCATGAAGCGCCACCCTGTGGAGGGCGCAAAGATGCTGCGCGCAGGCGGGGCCGAGCCCGGGGTGGTGGACATTGCCCTGCACCATCACGAGAAGATCGACGGAACCGGCTACCCGGATCGCTTGGCCGGTGACGCCATTTCACTCCTGGCCCGCATGGGCGCAATCTGCGACGTCTATGATGCCGTGACGTCGGAGCGAGCCTACAAAAAGCCGTGGGACCCGTCCGCGGCGATGCGGCAGATGGCCAAGTGGGAGGGCCATTTCGACAAACGCATCTTCCACGCCTTCGTCAAGGCCGTGGGCATCTACCCCGTCGGCTCCTTGGTTCGCCTGTCCTCTCAGCGTCTGGCCGTTGTCGTTGAGCCGGGAATGGAATCACTGCTGACTCCCAAGGTTCGCGTGTTCTTCTCGCTACGCTCGAGAGAGCCGATCCCGATGCAGACCATCGACCTGGCGGCCACGAGTTGCAAGGACAGTATCACTGGCCCCGAAGACCCGACGCTCTGGAACTTCAAGAACCTCGACGACTTGTGGATGGAATAGCCCCCACAAAACGACGGCCCCGTGAGGGAGCCGTTGAACATCGTCGAGCGATGCCCGTCCAGGGAGGGATGGCCGAGCTCGATTCTCCAGAAGGTAGCTGGTGACACGAGTGTTGAGCCCACCCAACTAGGGTGACGGAAATTTCTGGGGTTCCGGCTTACATCCCCTGATAGGGTTCATTTGGGTTTCCTCTGATAGATGGTAGCCCCTGAATCCACAACAAAGTTGTTGATGCTCAGGGAAGAGCTTAAGGCTCAATAGGACTATAAGACTGATTCCCTGTCAGGCAGCTTAGGCCAATATTACAGTTGTGTCAGGTTCCGATATTTCTCTTGAGCTGCGATGTACTTAATCCGTATGGTCTATCCATTGTCGGAATTCGCTGAAATCAAGCTCCTAAAATTTAGCCGTTCGGTGTTCTGTGCTTTCGGTCACTTTCACAGGGCTTGACGTTTTTTGAATTTGCACCGGAGTTATAAGCCGACTCAGACGCACCACATTCAACACATAAGTATTTGATATAGGTGAAAATGGGAAATAGTAGCGTGACGTAAGGTGGCCGCTTGTGAGCATTAATTTTGAAAAAGCGCTTGGCTCCGCAGAAAGAGCGTTAGTTTATCGCGGCCAAAGAGCTGAGGTACTTAGCAATAATATCGCTAACGCTGATACTCGTAACTTTAAGGCTAGAGATTTGGAGTTTTCTGCTGTGCTCGCCAGCCAGACAAAACGAGGCTTGGATTCTCCGTTCTCTTTGAAAACAACAAACCTAAAACATATTGCCGCAAACGAATTAGCAAGTGATGGTCAAGGTGATGGTTTGTTTTACAGCACGCCTTACCAACCTTCACTTGATCAAAATACTGTGGATGCACAGCTTGAAGTTGCAAAGTTTACTGATAACGAAATTCATTTTGAAAGCGCTTTTAATAGATTGAACGGAGCATTTAAGGGGTTGCTTAAAGCTCTGCGAGGTGATTAGTAAGATTTACCCAACAATGAAATCAGCGCCTTAAGCGCTGATTTGCGATGGGAAACCGAGTGATTCGACAGCTTTACGAACTTGCTCTGGGTTTTCGCTACTTTCAACGCTTACCTTACCTGCCGCGCGATCCACGGAAACTTTAGCCTCGCTGTCCAACGATTGAATCGCTTTAGTGATTTTGCTGACGCAGCTACCGCAACCAATGCCTGATACGTTTAAGACGAACATGGTTATTCCTCTTGTGCTGAGCGGTCTCTTTTCACCGCGATGACAGCATCAACGTTGACACCGCGGTAAGGTCAAGAGTTATGTTTTGTGGGGTGCGAGCAACGGTTTCGCTCAAGCTATATGGGTATTCCTCAGTCTCAAAGCATTGAAAACTACAGACGCAGAACTGACGCTCATGGCTAACGCAGCGATCATTGGCGACAGAAGGTGCCCCGTCAGCGGATAGAGTAGGCCTGCGGCCAAGGGAATACCCATTGAGTTGTAAAGGAAGGCGAAACCCAAGTTTTGCCGCATGTTTTTTACTGTCGCAACCGAAAGTGCCCGTGCCCGTAGAATCCCCATCAGGTCGCCTTTTACCAGCGTGAGCTGCGCGCTATTCATCGCGACATCAGTCCCTGTACCCATGGCAATGCCCACATCTGCACGCGCCAAGGCCGGTGCGTCGTTGATACCGTCGCCGGCCATGGCAACCTTTCGACCGTATCGCTGGAGGTCCGCCACCAGGCGCTCTTTGTCCTGAGGTTTAACTTCTCCATGAACCTCTTCAATACCCATCTCCTTGGCGACAGCACGTGCGGTGGTGAGCCCGTCTCCGGTGGCCATGATGATTTTTACGTTATCAGCTTTAAGCTTGGTGACTGCTTCTTTGGAGGTCGGTTTTATCGGATCTGAGACCGCCAGTAATCCTGCCAGAACCCCGTCAACTGCTAGATAGATGATGCTGATGCCTTCAAGGCGCAACAACTCTGCACGGTACTGTAAGACCTTAGTGCTTACACCGGCAGCGTCCATCAGTGCTGTGTTGCCCAGCTGTACCTTCTTGCCATCAACGAGGCCACTGACTCCAATCCCAGACCCGGACTCAAACGATTCAGGCTTGGTGAGCACGATATTTTCAGTTCGGGCATGGTCGACGATGGCGCGCGCCAAAGGATGTTCGCTGCCTTGATCAAGGCTAGCGGCCAGTTGAAGAACATCGTGTGGGTTGAAATCTGGTGTGGCCTCCACACTGTGAAATACCGGCCGTCCCTCTGTCAGGGTCCCCGTTTTATCGACAATCAGCGTGTCGATCTTGCAAAGGTTTTCAATAGCACTGGCGTCCCTGAATAGCACACCCATACTGGCGGCTTTACCCGTCGAAACCATGATCGACATGGGCGTTGCGAGACCAAGTGCACAGGGGCAAGCGATGATAAGTACGGCGACAGCGTTGATCAGGCCGAAGACCCAGCTGGGTTCCGGGCCGAATAGTCCCCAGCCTAAGAATGTCAGCAACGCAATCGCGATAACCCCCATCACAAAGTAGCCGGCGATCGAGTCGGCCATTCTTTGCATTGACGCTTTGGAGCGTTGGGCTAGAGCGACCATTTGCACTATCTGCGACAGCATGGTGTCGGCGCCGACCTTTTGCGCCTCCATCACCAAGCTCCCGTGAGTATTAAGCGTGGCGCCGATCAAACTATCCCCTGGTCTTTTCATTACCGGCACAGGCTCACCAGTGAGCATGGACTCATCCACCGCACTTTCTCCCTCGAGCACAGAGCCATCAACTGGCACCTTTTCACCAGGTCTGACCCGCAAATGGTCGCCCAAGTGAACATGGGTAAGAGGAATGTCTTCCTCCTGACCATCGGCGTTGATCTTGCGTGCAGTTTTGGGAGATAGGCCTAGAAGGGACTTAATTGCTGCGGAGGTTTGTGACCGTGCTTTTAGCTCAAGAATCTGCCCAAGCAAGGTGAGCGAGATGATGACCGCAGCGGCTTCGAAGTAAACGCCGATGCGTCCATCTTGCATGAAGGTGGTGGGAAAACTTTGGGGAAAGAGGGTTGCTGCGACGCTGTAAAGATAAGCTGCGGAAGTACCCAAACCTATCAGAGTCCACATATTTGGACTGCGATTTCTAACAGATGCTATGCCCCTTACAAAAAAGGGCCACCCTGCCCATAAGGTAACCGGTGTCGCAAGAGCAAACTCGATCCAGTTTTGAACCGAACCATGGAAGAGTTGTAATGAATGGCCCGCCATGGCTAGAACGGTCACTATCACGGTTAAAGGCAGAGACCACCAAAAGCGGCGCGCGAAATCACGGAGCTCGGTTTTGTCATCGTCATCTAGCGCCGGAATGACAGGTTCTAATGTCATGCCACATTTTGGGCAATTGCCGGGCCCTGGCTGTTTTATTTCCGGGTGCATCGGACAGGTAAATTCAGTGGCTACTTGGCGCGCGGGTTCTGTAGCCGCGATGCTGGGTTCAGTGCTGGGATGAATACCACTGTAGTGCTCTGGAGCTGCCCGAAATTTTTCTTGGCATTTCTGGCTGCAAAACTGATAAATCTGTCCCTGATAAGACTCGCCAAATTTACTTGGAGGCGTAATCGTCATGCCGCACACCGGGTCACGTAGATCAGCGTCAGGGGGCGAGGCAGCGTGGGTAGGACCGTGATCGTGGTGGCTCGGTTTATTGGGCATAGCTATTTCTCTTCCTTGTTGGCTTGCGCCTGATTGCCATGGTCATGTGCGCCATGTCCATGCCCCAAAAAATGCATCAATGGACAGATCAACAGAATGAGATAGGGCAAGTATGGATAGACGTGGCTGAAATGCTCCCGCACCACGTAGAAGGCGCCGATCACAATGAACATAATCAGCACAACGCCTGTTTTGCGCGTCCAAAATGGGGTGGTGATGCTTCCAGCCGGATGCTGATGGTTATTCATGATCTAGACCCCAGTGTGTGAGCGAGTTGCTCTGATGTCTGCCTCAGAGCGTAGCCAACTCTTGAGGAGATGCGGGTTTAGTGGTCAGTTCAGGCTCACTTCAGGTCAAATTGACCGACCATCCCAGATTGGTAATGACCTGGCACGTTGCAGGCAAATTGAAGTCCAGTTGTATTGTTGAAGGTCCAGATCAATTCCTTTGTTGCTCCTGGCTCGATCAGCATGCTGTTCGGGTCGTTGTGTTCCATTCCAACCATCTTCATCCCTCCCATGCTGTGACCCATGCTGCCCGTCATTTTCCCTGACCCGGTGGGTGTAAGCGTTCCGTTCTGGAACATGCTCGCCATTTCTTTTTGGTGCGCCGCATGAGCGGCGGCTTGGCCGATATTGAATTCGTGCAGCAGTGCGCCCTTATTACGAAGGACAAAACGAATAGTCTCACCAGGCTTCACATCGATGTTTTTAGGCATGAAGAAAATATCACCCATCTCCACATCTACCGTACGGGTCACCGCAGAGGCGACGCCAGGCTGGCCGATGTCCTCTTTGCCATGACCTACGTCTGCCATGGCCGTCGCACCGAAGAATAGGGTGATCGCCGCAATAACTGGGGTAACGAGCTTAGCTTTCATGATGACCTCAAGAGCAAATTGAAAACACTAGCTATGCTAAAAGGATAGAGCTGCCAGCTAACTGACGTGAACACTACATTTCTGTCAGTTTCCAAGAGTAGTGCGGCGCGCATATGACGCCGTACCAACCGAGCGGATCAAACAGCCCATCGGAGGTACCCGGTTACTGATGGTTCTCAGAAAGCATCAGTTTGTGTTCGCGCTGCATTTGGTTCAAAACGTCATCAACCATAGCGTCGTGCTTTTCCATCCAGGAAAGATGTTCCTGAGGCGACATTGATGCTTTTGGGTGATCCTGATGGAGTTGGTTCATGATCTCGCCCAGCAGTTTCATATGCTCGGCCATGTGTACATGGCGCTCTCCCTCTGGGGCTTTTTCAGCTTGCACCAAGGTCGCTTCTGCTTTGTCGCGTAGGCTTTCCATACGCTCCGCAATCCGATCTGCGCCACCTTCAGCCAAAGCAGACGCTGAGATGAGTATCGAACCCACAAAGAAAAGGATTTTTAGATGATTCATGAGGAAGCTCCTTTTTAATCTGTTTTCCGGCTCCCCCAAGGTTTCATGCGGAGGCGTCGGTCGAGTACTAGGGAGTACTCATGCTCGAACCCTAGACAGCACTCGCTGACATCTACCTGAAGCCAATATTACTTTTCTGTCAGTTGCTGGTTGGCAGAAGCATTTCCTTGCAGACTCATCATCACAATCATTCGAGAGCCACCCCCATGAGACTTCTGGTTGCGGAAGACGAACCCAAAATAGGCATTTATTTGCAGCAAGGTCTTGCTGAGGCAGGGTTCAATGTTGATCGCTTTACCAATGGTAAGGAGGCGCTTCAACACGCGTTGAGCGAGGCTTATGACCTGCTGATTCTCGATGTGATGATGCCTGGGCTGGACGGATGGGAAGTACTTCAGAAGGTGCGGGCATCCGGAAAAAATGTCCCCGTGCTTTTTCTCACGGCGCGAGACCGCGTCGAGGATCGCGTCAAAGGACTTGAGCTGGGGGCAGACGATTACCTCATAAAACCCTTCGCTTTTTCTGAATTGCTGGCCCGCGTCAGAACGCTGCTGCGAAGAGGGAGTACAGCCCCCTCCCAAACTCATATGAAATTGGCTGATCTTGAGGTTGACCTGCTCAAGCGCAGGGTTGTCCGTGGAGGCAAACGTATAGATCTCACGGCCAAAGAGTTTGCGTTACTCGAATTGCTGCTCCGTCGTCGAGGTGAGGTGCTGCCTAAGTCGCTTATCGCTTCCCAGGTGTGGGACATGAACTTCGACAGCGATACTAACGTCATCGAGGTCGCCGTAAGGCGGCTCAGAGCAAAGATTGATGATGATTTTGAGGTCAAGCTTATCCACACCTCCCGAGGCATGGGCTACATGCTAGATGCGCCGGATTCTGGGACGGGGCTGGAATGAATCGAATGTCTCTGACTACCCGCATGAGCCTGATGTTCATGCTAGCTGTAACGGCGGTGCTCACCGTCGCTGGACTCAGTTTTAACAGCCTTAGCCGGCATCATTTCAAAATGCTAGATCAGCAGGCGCTGAACGAGAAGCTACACTCGACCCAAAGAATTTTGACGGGATTGAGTAGCATTGACCAGTTCAGTGATGTTAAGCCTGAGTTGGAGGCGCTGCTGGGTGCTCACCGAGATTTGACAGCCCTGATCTTCGATGGTCAGGGCAAGACCCTTTTTGCTGATCCAGGTCCAATCGATATTCCGGAAGGCTTTCGTACGACTTCAAACAACAATGTTTGGGAGTGGCGGGATGATGAGCAAACGTTCCGGGGAATAACGGCGCAAGCGATTGTGACGGGACAAGAAAAACCGCTGACCGTACTGTTGATCTTTGACGTTACGCAACATATGGCGTTCTTTGAGACGCTTGAACGCTGGTTTTTGATAGGGTTGTTTATAAGCGCGCTGGTCAGTGCGGCGCTGGGCTGGATGGTCGCGAGCAGTGGACTAAGGCCTATTCGCCAGGTTACTCAAGTCGCTGCGTCAATGTCTGCTAAATCGCTCAAAGAACGGATTCCTTTAGCGGCCGTTCCTAAAGAGCTTCAGCAGATGGTGCTTTCTTTCAATGCAATGTTATCTAGACTTGACGATGCATTTGTTCGCTTATCAAACTTCTCTGCGGACATTGCTCACGAACTACGAACACCTGTCAGCAATTTGATGACTCACACCGAAGTGGTTTTATCTAGAAAAAGGAATATTGAGGACTACGAAGACAACTTGTACTCGAATCTTGATGACCTGAAGCGTATGGGCCGGATGATCGATGACATGCTTTTTCTAGCGAAATCTGACAATGGTCTGATTTCTCATGAAAACAAACCGATAGACTTGGTAGCGCTAGTAGAAAAATTACTCGAGTACTACCGCTTGTTGGCTGATGAGCAAGGCATCGACCTTAAGGTGACAGGGAGGGGCAGCGTCCGAGGTGACGTTCTTATGCTCGACAGGGCTATCTCTAATCTGCTCTCGAATGCCCTCCGGTACACCTCCGCAGGGAAATGTATCAGCGTCAATATAAGGCAGGAAGGGACGTCAATCTCTGTCTCCGTGGAAAACCCTGGAGAACCTATCGCTCCTGAGCACCTTGAAAAACTGTTTGATCGATTTTATCGAGTGGACCCCGCTCGTAGAGAAGGAAACCCAAGTAATGCGGGGCTAGGCTTATCAATCACTCGATCCATTATCGAGTCGCATGGCGGCAAGATATGGTGCACGTCGTCAGATGGAAAAACAGCCTTTCATATACAGCTCCCATGTGCGAGTGCAGAAAATGCCTAATCAACGACACCATATACACCCGAGCAGCTATGTGGTCTTGCGAACGGTTATCACAGTGTGAACGTCGCAAAACGGAAGCCAGTTTTAACCATTTTTTCAAGAAATTCAGCGTCCCAAAGCAGGTCCAAGCTGACTGAAATGTAATCGAATAGTTTGCGTTCGTGTGGCATCGTGTACTTGCGCTGTGACGTTGGAATTCTTGTGATTATTCCTGTCCAGGCCGCCGTAGAACACGGAATTTGCTAGGTAGCTCGCCAGTGTTTTTAATAAGCGTAAAAGTAATAACTAGATACTCATCAAAAACCTAGAATCAACAGCTTTTGCTGTGAGGAGTCTTGCATGTCATTCCTTAAAACCACCACCGTAGCTGTAGCACTGACAGCGGGTTTGCTTTTGAGTGCAGTTGCTCAGGCACATCCAAAGCTGCTTTCTTCTACTCCAGCAGAAGGGTCGGATGTTGCTGCTCCTGCGAAAATTGAACTGCAATTTTCTGAGAATCTAACGACTCAGTTTTCCGGTGCTAAGCTGATCATGACCGATATGCCTGGCATGCCTAACTCCCCAATGGGCGTTAAAGCAGCCGTTGCAGGCGGTGGAGATCCTAAGACAATGGTTATTACGCCTGCATCGCCATTGACCACAGGTACTTATAAAGTTGAGTGGCGTGCCGTCTCGTCTGACACTCATCCAATCACCGGCAATTTTTCTTTCAAAGTGAAATGATTCATGAGCGACTCAATAAATATAGCTGTTCGCTTTGCTCTATATTTTGATCTGATGCTGTTATTTGGACTGGCAATATTTGGTCTTTATAGCCTGAGGGGAAAAGAGAGAGTATCGGGAGCGGTTTTAAATTTTGAGTCGCTTCTTTACAGTACATCTGTTTTAGGTGTAGCTCTGTCTCTAGCAGCCATGTTGTTGCTTGCAAAAGCTATGAGTGGTGTGTCGGGCTTCATGGAGCTACATCACCATATTTTTCAAATGGTTCTCATGGGGACTGACGTCGGTTTGACCTGGATGGTCCGGATAGTGGCGTTGCTGACGGCTGTTCTCGGCGTTGCTCTGAGTAAGCGCTTTCCGACACTCAGTCTTTGGATTGTCACTGTATGTGGCGCCATTGCGCTTGCGACGCTGGCATGGACAGGGCATGGTGCGATGGACGAAGGGAGCCGTCGTTACTGGCATTTTACTAGCGACATCTTCCATCTCTTGGCCGCAGGCGGTTGGTTGGGTGCGTTGGCAGCATTTGCACTGCTGCTGCGTTTAAAATCGCTGAAAGGTGATCAGGAAGTACGAGTTCTTGCTCGGGTACTGACAGGGTTTGAATCGGCCGGCGCGGTGATTGTAGTAATCATCAGTATAACGGGCGTGGTGAATTACCTATTTATCGTAGGACCGAGCCTCGATGAGGTGATGCTCAGCACTTATGGCCAGTTACTATTTTTGAAAATCCTGCTGTTTGCAGGGATGATCGTATTAGCCACGCTTAACCGTTTTCATCTAAGCCCCTTATTGGAGCGATCAGTTCGCAATGGCGAATACGCTGTCGCGGTGAATGCCTTGCGCCGTAGCATGAAACTTGAGTTTTCAATGGCGGTCATCATTATCTGTCTTGTCGCATGGTTAGGTACTTTAAGCCCTGTCATGGAAATGAGCGCAGCATAGACGTTGGTAACAGCCAATACAGGAGTCTTAAGGGTGAATTGTAAGGGCCATTTGCACCGTCTACACTTTAGCCCATGAAACGCTATGTGCGGTTTTGCCTGATTTTCCTAATTAGCTTGGCGCTTCCCCTTAGCGGGATGGCGGGTGTTCAAGCATCGACTGAACCATGCCCGATGAAAACCATGGGTATAGCGATGATGGATGGTATGGGTCAAGACTGCTGCCACGACATGAAAAGTACCGCTGAGCATGGCAAACCTTGTAAGTCGGGCCAGGAATGCAAAACGGGCGGCATGCTGCAAGTCTCGATCATCAAGCCTCCTATTACCTTGTCCAGTCCAATCGTTCCGCCCTTCTCCAGCCATTTCCCACTCGTACAAACCCCTTCTGGGTTATGGCGACCGCCCCGTACTTGATTCCTGTACCACACTGAGCCTCATTCCGCGTTAGCGGGATGGCATATCTGCGCGCATGTCTTATGAAGCGCGCGGTGGATCATCACAGGAATCGTGAACATGAACTCCAACTGCTTTTGCACAGGTTGGTCCCTCGTGGCCGGCCTGGCGGCAAGCGTACTGGCATTGCCGAGCCTTGCTGGTGCATTGACACTCGATGAAGCGCTGCGGCTGGCCGAAAACAATGCACCGTCGTTGACCGCACAAGACGCCAAAATTCAAGCAGCCACCAGTGCGGCCATTCCCGCTGGCGAACTACCCGATCCCAAGCTACTGCTGGGCGTGCAGAACTACCCCATTGGTGGTGCCGACAGATGGAGCATCGACCAGGACTTCATGACCATGCAAATGGTCGGGGTCAGACAGGAGATGCCCAACAGCGATAAGCGCAAAGCACGTATCGAGGTCGCGGATGCGGCTGTTGATCGAGCGTCCGCTGAGCGTCGAGTGGCGCGTCTGAACGTCCGACAGTCCACGGCATTGGCCTGGATCAGTAGCTACTCGGTTGAGCGTAAAGATGCGATGTTCCAGGACTTCTACAAAGAAAACCGTCTTCTGACCGATACCGTCAGATCTCAGATTGCGGGTGGCCGCGCCCAACCCGCCGATGCGGTGACACCTAAACAGGAAGCTGCCCAACTGGCGGAGCAGCAGGATGATTTAGTTCGCCAACGTGCACAGGCCCGGGCGGCCCTCAAGCGCTGGATTGGCCCAGCTGCCAATGACAAACCGGCGGGCAGCTTGCCTGATTGGCCCATTGAAACCTCTGGATACTCCCATAAGCTGCAACATCACCCTGAATTGGCGGCGTATGTGCCGATGACCCGTGAAGCACAAGCCAAGATCCGTGAAGCTGAGGCGGAAAAGCAATCTGACTGGAGCTGGGAATTCGACTATCAGCATCGAGGCAAACAATTCGGTGACATGGTTAGCGTCCAGTTTTCATGGGATCTCCCGCTGTTTCCTGACTCTCGGCAAAACCCCAAAATTGCGGCAAAGCACGCCGAACTCAACCAGCTTGAGGCTGAGCGGGAAGCTCTGTCGCGCGAGCATACCCAGCAACTGGAGGATGAGTTGGCCGACTACGAGCGACTCAATCGTGCAGTCAACCGTAATCAGGAAAGCTTGTTGCCGCTGGCTAAAGAAAAGGTTGAACTCACCATGGCTAGCTACCGTTCCGGCAAAGGTGATTTGAACTCGGTTGTGGCCGCCCGACGCGAACTCATCGAAGCCCGTCTCAAGCAGATTGACGTTGAAGAGCAACGTGCTCTCACCAGCGCTCGCCTGTATTTCTCTTACGGGGAGCCCGCTCAATGAATTTCAAAGTATGGAAAGGGACTTTAGTTGTCGGCATCTCGATTGCCTTGGGTGTTGCCGGAGGTTACTGGTTAGCCCAACCGCGAATGAGCGAAGTAGCTGGTGTCGAGCCGGATCAGGAAGCCAAAGCCTCTCCTGATCGAAAGGTTCTGTATTGGTATGACCCCATGTACCCACAACAGAAATTCGATAAACCGGGTAAGTCACCCTTCATGGACATGCAGATGATCCCCCAATACGCAGATACCAAGGGGGACAGCGGCGGCATTCGAATTGATCCAAGCCTGACTCAGAACCTTGGTGTGCGACTGGCTAGTGTCAGTCGAGGGGTATTTGCCTCGACACTGAACGTGGTAGGTGTTCTGGCCTTCAACGAACGGGACGTTGCAGTCATTCAGGCCCGTACGGCGGGTTTTGTCGAGCGCGTGTACGCCCATGCACCTGGTGATGTGCTGAAAGTGAATGCCGCCTTGGCAGATATCTTGGTGCCGGATTGGGCAGCTGCTCAAGAGGAATTTCTCGCCCTCAAGCGTAGTGGCGATGCTGACTTGCTGACAGCGGCCCGCCAGCGATTGAGGCTCACCGGAATGCCAACTAAGTTAATTGCTCAAGTTGAGCGCAGTGGCAAAGTTCAACCGAACCTGACTCTGACCAGCCCTATTGGTGGTGTGCTTCAAGAGCTGAGTGTGCGTGAAGGTATGACGGTGGCCGCAGGCGAGACGCTCGCGCGTGTTAATGGTTTGAGCAGTGTCTGGCTGGCCGTGGCGGTACCAGAGTCGGAGGCTGGGTCAATCGTTGTAGGGCAAGCAGCCGAAGCGCGTTTGTCCGCGCTCCCTGGAGTTGTGCTCAAGGGCGTCGTCAGTGCGATTCTTCCGGAAACCAGTTCGGACAGTCGCACACTTCGCGTTCGAGTTGAGTTACCCAATCCGGATGGCCGACTCAGGCCAGGTTTGACCGCGCAGGTAAGTCTCAATCGTTCGACGGAGCAAAGTGTTTTGTGGGTGCCGAGCGAGGCCGTCATTCGTACCGGTCGACGTACGTTGGTCATGCTCTCTGAAGACGCTGGTCGATATCGCCCGGTGGAGGTGCAGTTAGGCCAAGATAACGATGGCAAAACGCTGATATTGAAAGGCTTGGAAGAGGGGCAAAAAGTGGTGACTTCTGGCCAGTTCCTTCTCGACTCGGAGGCCAGTCTCAAGGGCGTTGTCGCAAGCTCACTGGACGTTTCGCCATCTACTGTAACCGCAGGCGCTTTGCATGAGGCCGATGGTCAGATCGTTGAGATCAACGACAAAGAAGTCACGCTCGCCCACGGTCCCTTCAGAACATTGGGTATGTCAGGCATGACGATGACTTTCCCTCTCGCCGCTCCAGCTCTGATGAAGGATCTTAAAACGGGCGACAAGGTTCGGATCGCTGTCAGCCAGACGGAAGATGGTCTGCGCGTTGAGCGTCTGGAACGCTCTGGGACCCAGCCATGATCGCGGCCCTTATTCGCTGGTCGGTGGCTAACCGCTTTCTTGTGTTGCTGGCGACGCTGTTTGTCACGGCATGGGGGATCTGGGCGGTTCAAAGTACGCCCATTGACGCACTGCCAGACCTGTCGGATGTTCAGGTAATTATCCGTACACCATATCCAGGCCAAGCCCCACAGATCGTAGAGAACCAGGTCACCTATCCATTGGCAACCACCATGCTCTCTGTGCCTGGTGCCAAGACTGTGCGCGGTTATTCCTTCTTTGGCGACAGTTTCGTTTACGTACTATTCGAAGACGGAACTGACTTGTACTGGGCTCGCTCGCGCGTATTGGAATATCTGAGCCAGATACAAAGCCGGCTTCCGGCCAGTGCCAAGCCCGCTTTAGGACCTGATGCCACTGGGGTTGGCTGGATTTTCCAGTACGCCCTGGTAGACCGAAGCGGCGGGCATGACTTGGCGCAGTTACGTGCCTTGCAGGACTGGTTCCTTAAATTCGAGCTTAAGACCCTACCGAACGTTGCGGAAGTGGCCACGGTGGGTGGCATGGTAAAGCAGTACCAGGTGCAGCTTGATCCGGTGAAGCTGGCCAGCTTGGGTATCACGCAGTCTGAAGTGACCGAGGCGATCGGCAAGGCCAATCAGGAAACTGGTGGGGCGGTGCTGGAGATGGCGGAGACCGAGTTTATTGTGCGGGCTTCCGGGTACTTGAAGACCCTCAATGACTTTCGTGCTATCCCACTCAAACTGGGCACGGGTGGTGTGCCGGTCACTCTGGGCGATGTTGCCACGATTCAGATGGGGCCTGAGATGCGTCGAGGCATCACCGAACTCGATGGCGAAGGTGAGACCGTCGGCGGCGTTGTAATTCTGCGCAGCGGTAAGAATGCTCGAGAAACCATTGCGGCGGTCAAGACCAAACTCGACGAGCTGAAAAGCAGTCTGCCGGCGGGGGTAGAAATCGTCACCACCTACGACCGCAGCAAGTTGATTGATCGTGCCGTGGAAAACCTCAGCCACAAGCTGATCGAAGAGTTCATCGTCGTCGCGTTGGTCTGCGGAATCTTTCTCTGGCACCTGCGTTCATCTCTGGTGGCAATCATCTCCCTGCCGGTTGGGGTGCTGATCGCCTTCATCGTAATGCGCTATCAGGGTATCAACGCCAACATCATGTCCCTTGGCGGGATTGCCATCGCCATCGGCGCCATGGTCGACGCTGCCGTGGTGATGATTGAAAACGCCCACAAGAAGGTCGAGGCTTGGCACGTGGCTAATCCTGGGGAGGAACTGAAAGGTGAACGTCATTGGCACGTGATGACTGAAGCGGCTGCCGAGGTAGGACCCGCATTGTTCTTCTGTCTGCTGATCATCACCCTGTCGTTCATTCCGGTGTTCACGCTGGAGGCTCAGGAAGGACGTCTATTCGGTCCATTGGCGTTCACCAAAACCTACGCTATGGCCGCAGCGGCTGGACTGTCGGTAACTCTAGTTCCGGTGTTGATGGGGTATTGGATTCGCGGACGAATTCCTAATGAGCAACAGAATCCGCTAAATCGCTGGTTGATCCGGATCTACGAGCCCGCTCTGGACGCCGTATTACGTCGACCTAAAGTAACGCTGCTGGTTGCATTGCTAGTCTTTGTCAGCGCGTTGTGGCCGATCTCTCGTCTGGGTGGTGAGTTTCTTCCCCCGTTGGACGAAGGGGACCTGCTCTATATGCCGTCAGCTCTGCCTGGATTATCGGCGCAGAAGGCCGCGCAACTGCTTCAGCAGACTGACCGTCTGATAAAGACAGTTCCAGAGGTCGAACATGTTTTCGGAAAAGCCGGCCGCGCTGAAACCGCGACTGACCCGGCACCGTTGGAAATGTTCGAGACCACCATTCAATTCAAACCACGCGAACAGTGGCGCCCAGGCATGACCCAGGAAAAGCTCGTTGAGGAGCTAGAACAAGTGGTGCGTGTCCCAGGATTAACCAACATCTGGATACCGCCTATTCGTAACCGTATCGACATGCTGGCCACCGGCATAAAAAGCCCGATTGGCGTGAAGGTTGCCGGTACCAACCTGACGGAGATCGATGCCGTCACCCAAGCCATCGAGCGTGTTGCCAAGGACGTCTCAGGTGTCAGTTCAGCGTTAGCCGAACGACTGACCGGTGGCCGCTATATTGATGTGGATATCGATCGCAAAGCTGCGGCACGCTATGGGTTAAATATTGCCGATGTGCAATCAATCGTGGCCGGCGCAATCGGCGGTGAAAACGTCGGGGAGACGATTGAAGGGTTGGCTCGTTTCCCAATTAACGTACGTTACCCTCGTGAGTGGCGGGATTCGCTCGGCGCTTTGGAGCAGTTGCCGATCTACACCCCGCTAGGCAGCCAGATCACCCTTGGCACCGTGGCGAAGATCAAGGTCAACGACGGGCCGCCAATGCTCAAGAGTGAGAACGCACGGCCTTCAGGCTGGGTGTACATCGATGTGCGTGGCCGGGACATTGCCTCCGTAGTCGCCGATCTACGCCGGGTCGTCAGTGAGCAGGTCAAGTTGCAGCCCGGCATGAGCCTGAGCTACTCAGGTCAGTTCGAGTTTCTCGAAAGGGCCAACGCACGACTCAAACTGGTGGTGCCTGCCACGCTGTTGATCATCTTCGTGTTGCTCTACCTGACATTTGCACGCCTTGATGAGGCTTTGCTGATTATGGCCACGCTGCCATTCGCTCTCACGGGCGGGGCATGGTTTCTCTATCTGTTGGGATTCAACCTGTCGGTTGCCACCGGGGTCGGCTTTATCGCCTTGGCCGGTGTTTCTGCCGAATTTGGCGTGATCATGCTGCTCTACCTGAAAAATGCATGGACCGAGCGTCAAGACCTCGGTGACAACACAGAACGCGGGTTGATGGCCGCGATTTGTGAAGGCGCTGTCCAGCGCGTTCGACCTAAGGCTATGACCGTGGCAGTGGTTATCGCTGGTTTGTTACCTATACTTTTGGGAGGCGGTTCCGGTAGCGAGGTTATGAGCCGCATTGCCGCCCCGATGATTGGCGGTATGGTTACGGCACCCTTGCTATCGCTGTTTGTGATCCCGGCGGCCTATCACCTCATGCGTCGTCGACACTTGTCCGTTGAGCCTGGCAAGCACTGACGCGTAAAAACGCATACGAAAGGGGCTGCGCTTGCAGCCTCGTTTGAGCTGCGCAGCTCGTTTTCATCAGTCCTACATACGCTGTGGTCAGTGCCATTACCCACCAGCACTTGCCAGAAAACGAACGCCGCCACCACCGCCTTTCGATGAGCCAAAAAAGCATCCTGCTAAAAGGCGACTCAGCATTCGTCACCCTCAGATCTCTCTTGAAATCGGGACGAATGACCCTAATATGATCTTATCTTGCCATCATCGTTTTCAATCATGGATGTTTTTCGGGGGTCGGTCGAAATGGCAGAAAAAGAAGACGCTAAGCCCGCGAGCGGGCGCTTTAACACGAATGATGAGACGAAGCGGATCGTATGGACACAGACCGCTGGTCATTGTGAACTGTGCGGTACGGATCTAACGTTCGACTATCGTGCCGGCAAGCCAATGAAATGGGGCGAAGTGGCGCATATCTTACCCGCCAGTCCCAAGGGGCCTCGGGGACGCGCGGATCATGATGCTGAGGCGCACACTAACGATACTGCTAACCTGATGCTCCTGTGCCCAGGCTGTCATGACAAAATTGATCGTGACGCAGATGGCTACCCTGAAAATGATTTGAGCGGTTTGCACCAAGCGTACCTTGAACGCATCCGACTCGCCGCAACGACCCCCGATGGTGGCAGAGCCATTCCTCTCATCGTCCAGAGTCAGCACTTTCAGACGATCAACGATATCCCCGTTCGCGATCTGTTGACTGCGATGTCCGCCGAGGGATTAACCGCCTTCGATCAAGGCATCAAAATCGCCTTCGCTGCGCCCGGACCACGTGGCAGGGACACTACCTATTGGCAGAACGTCAAAGACAGCGTCCAGTATGAGCTGGAGCAGCAACTCAAGCGTCGCGGCGGCACTTATGGCGATTCGCCCGCGCTAGCAGTAGTCGGCTTGGCCGACATTCCGGCCTTGATGATGTTGGGCCAGAGTATCGGCGACCGTTCCAAACGCTTGATCTTCTCTTTTCATCGCGAGCATCTTTTGCGCTGGCCCGATCAGTCTGCTGAGCCGCCTAGTTTTCTGTTTACGCCTCCACCCAACGGCGATGGCCCACTGGCGTTGGTGCTCTCCATTTCTGCGCAAGTTCCAGTACGCGACGTGACCGACGCTCTACCCGGTGCACGTATTGCAGAGCTGTCGATCCCAGAACCAAGCTACGCGATGGTACAGAACCGTCGGGTGATTCATGCTTTTCGCGACGCACTTCAAATACGACTGAGTCAGCTTGAGGCTCTGACTCCTGACCCCATCCACGTCTTCGCCGCCATTCCTGCGGCATTGGCCATCGAGTTTGGCGCGTTGCTCACAACACAGCATCAACATACATACCTGATCTTCGATCGGGACAAAGAAAACCAAGATCGGTTTACGCAAACACTGCAATTGGGTCCCGTGGCCCAGGAGGCTATGTAATGCTTTTGAGCAACGAACAGACCAAGCGCAGCAGTTGGGAATATTTTCTGCTTCGCGCCGCGCGGGAGATCTCGCTGTCGGAAGCGCAGTACGAAAAAATCAATGACCGCTACTCCCAACTGGAAAAAATCCTCTCGGCTTCCGACAATCCGTTGCTCGCTGAGGCTCATATTTTCGTTCAGGGCTCAATGCGGCTGAAAACGACCATTAAGCCAATTCCCGGCGCGCCTGCGGATCTGGACACCATTGATGCGGACGCGATTATCTGGCTCCCTCACGCTCAAGGCGCTGGTGCGAAGGAAGTTCTAGAGGCGATTGAGCAGCGTTTTAGGGAAGGCTCCCGCGTTCAGGAAGAAGTTAAGCAACTACGTCGTGGTATTCGAATCGTTTATGCAGACGAAAATCCAGGTTTCCACATCGATGTCACACCTGCCCGGGCGATCAACGGAAATGGCGAAGCAAACGGCGAGGGTAAGCTTGAGGTTCCGGATCGAGTCACAGGATGGAAAGCGAGCAGCCCTATTCCTTACTCGAATTGGTTGCAGGTCGCTTCCGCCCAGGAAATCTCTCTGGAAAGCTTAGTGGTTGCCAAAAGCCAGCGGATGCTTGATGCCGCGACCCAAGATCCTTTGCCGCATTATCAGGATTACATCGATCAAGATCCCCTGCGTGCGACCATTAAGCTGCTCAAGCGGCATCGCGATGAATGGGCCATCAAGACAAGGAGCGCTGATACTCGCCCAATATCTGCGGTCATCACCACTCTAGCCACGCACGCATACCTGGATGTCGTAAAGGAGTCGCAGTCGAAGCCTCTGGCACCGCTCGATGCAATTTTGGAAATCGTTCGCAGAATGCCGCAGCACATCGCGCATAGAGGTAGCGACTGCTATGTCTGCAACCCTGCCGATAACGGCGAAAACTTTGCAGAGAAGTGGAATCGACCGGGCGAGGGGCAAGGCTACCGTCAGGCATTCGCCAAGTGGCATGCGGACGCCAGTGCATCTGTGTCATTAGGTTTGGAAAGTTTTGAATCCAATGACTCCTTTGCCGAGGCAGTGAAAAAGAACTTCGGTATTGCGCCGGCGTTCATCACGGCAGTGAACAATGAAATCCCTGCGAATTGGACGATGCCCGGTCGACCGGATGGCACTACTCGAAACTCTGCTTCGATGGGTTCGCTCTTCGGAGGGGCCAGCGGTGGCGGAACCTCTCAGTCGAGCGTAAAGCCAGTTGGACGCCTTGGCTGATCCTATTAAGACACCATTGCAGCGCGGAATCGCCGCACTGCGTAACACCCTAGGTCAGGATGCTGCCGATGCATTGCTCCAGCCCGCACCCATGCGGGCTGACGAAGCGGCGTGCTTTCACTTCCCCTTGCCCATCGATTACACGGGGCAGGAGCGGCGACTGCGTATAGGTTTCCCCTCCAACTTTCCCCGCGGGCTCTTGCGGCTGAACGTCGAACCCTCTCCATGGCTGGTTTGGCCGCATGCCACTAAGTCGGGGCTTTGCCTTCATGGCTTTCAGGAACGCCCCATCATGGGCTCCCCGGAGGTCGTGGTAGAGGACAGCCTTGCTCGCTTGGCCCAGATCGTTTCGTTGTCCAAGATGGGATCAAACCAGGCAACACGCGATATCGAATTTCAGAATGAGATCACTACCTACTGGTCGTTTCAGCACGGGCAGTCATTCCAGAACCTCTTACTGTTGGATCGACCTCAGGCTGCCTCGCAGTTGTTTGCGCTCAGCGATCCGCGCCGAGCTGTGCCATCCGGTCAGGAAACGGTTTGGTTAGCATCGAATGTAGCTGCACTCAAAGGGCATTACCGACGGGTCGTCGGGCGCTCTGCTGTCATTCGTGCGGCCGAAACTCCCGGTTTTTACGTCAAGCTTCAGACTTATCCGGATATCCGCACCCCGGATCCAGAAGATTTATTGCTGTGGCTAAAGCCACACCTTCAACCAGACGATGCCGAGCAATTGCTGGCATGGTTTGAGCTGCATGGAACGTTGGCGAGTCGATGGATTGTTCTGGAGCTTCCAGGAGGCGCAGATGCTCCAACATATTGTCTCAATGTGCGTTCGCTCGGTGTACAGCAGGAGCGGGGGGCAAAGTTTGGCTTGCGTACAGCTCGCCGGCGGCCAGCTATCGCAAATGCTCATCCTCCGGCGCTCGTCCGAGCAACTGCCCTGGATGTGCTTGATCGAGCGTCCATCCTGTCCCGCGATATAAGCGGCACTGCACAGCACCTTGAAAATGCTCGAGTCGTTTGTGTTGGCGTTGGCTCATTAGGCAGTACGGTGGCAATACAATTGGCACGATCCGGTGTCGGCCACCTTACCCTCATCGATCCTGACACTTTGGTGTCAGCCAATCTGGGGAGGCACGTTCTGGGAGCGGATAGCCTAGGGAGGCTGAAAGCCTCAGCGTTGAGGGACAAGATTCTGTTAGATCTTCCGACGACAGAATGCACCGCTTATTCGACTTTTGCCGAAGTAGTGATGAGTAGCAAACCAGAAGTGTTCGATAACGCAGATCTGGTGGTGATCACGACAGCAGACTGGCAGTCGGAGGTCACTGTATGGCGAGCCAAATCCAGCGGCGCTCCTTGGGGGCTTTTACAAGCCTGGAGCGAACCGTATACCCAGGTAGGCCATGCTCTATTCGCACCAGCCGGCACCTTTGATGGCCGTCAGTTGTTCACGGACGTCGGCGATTTTTTGCATAGATTTACAGAGTGGCCGGGAGGCGGTGTTGTTCCACTGCCCGCGTGTGGCGAGAGCTTTATCCCAGGCGGCTCGCTGGGAATGACCAATATCGCCTCTATGGTGTCGCACACGGCCTTACGCGCATTGACCGGCAAGATCGCCACTGCATCTTGGGTCAGCAGCATTTACAGGCCTGAAGATGTGCTGAGCCTAGGAGGCCAATACCATGGGCCCAAACTGCCAGAGGGGACGCAGCAAATCTTACTCGAACGCGGATGGCCGGAAGATAAGGACGAAATGGTATGACGGATATCGCATGGCGCTGGCGATGGCCGGAGGTGGACTCCGAGCTATTGGTGTCCCAGGCTGTCGCGGACATCTTGGATAGTCATCGGCAGGGCCTTTTTGGCGTGGAGCGAGGTGGACAGTTATTCGTCAACCCTGTTGATCCGAAAGGTTTGCTGCTGGCCTTGGCCACGTTGCCTCATCGCGCGGATCGGTCAGGCTGGTCTTGGCTAGAGTTGGATGCGGCGCGGTGCCGTCAGGAGATCCAGGCTGCCAACGAACAAGGGTTACGTCTGGTGGGCTATTGGCATACGCATCCCCAATCCGTTCCGGTGATCTCTCCGGCAGACATCGGTAGTTTCTCCAAATTTGCTGCACGTTACACGCAGGATCTGCCGCACCCAATAGCCATTATTGTAGGCAAGTCCGAAAAACCAGAAGGTATCAAGGCGTGGTCGTTCAGGGACGGCAGATATGTTGAGGCAACCTGGGTCAGATGAACTTCAAGTCAGTGCGGTGGAAGGCAGGTCAGCGTTTATAGTTACCCGCTAGCATTAGGGCGAAGAGCTCTGCCTGAAAGCGGGCATCATCCAATGCGTTATGGTTCGGTTCGCTGAGTGGCTTCAGCGCAGCGGTCATTTTGGATGATTTTGTTTCCTTCCAGCTGCAACCTACAGCGCCCATAAAGTAGGCCTTCATGTCGATAGCGGTAAAACCAAAGGGGTTGGTTTCCAGGTATTTGTGGAAGTAATAATTGACGAATGACCAGTCAAACGGTGCATTGAGTCCTACGAAAATGACCTTTTGCCCCGTTTGGCAGGACGATCTCAGCCACTGATCAAATGTCAGCATCGCCTGTTGCGGAGTGAGACTCTCGCGCTCCAGCTTCTCCAGACTCAGCCCCGATACTGCCAGCGCTTCGGGGTCGTGTTTCGGACTGTCAGGCTGTAGTTCAAGATAGATGGACGTTTCAGGTTGGGCTACAAGACAAGCTCCAATGGAAAGCAGACTGTATTCGCCTGGTATAGGCCCAGAAGTCTCGACGTCGACGGAAACATAAAGCTCATCAGGGTGCATGTCATATCCTTTCGTGTAGTTAACTGATCACGCTCAGGCTCTTAGCCATGTGAAGGTGGAAAGGCAGGTATAGCCATTGCCCCATTTTTGCTGTTTCACTCGCTACCCGGCGTTCGAGCAGCGGCAGTGCCTGTCTACCAGCGGATTGCGCGTTCCTTTGGTCAGCTTTGGGCCCAACCATAATGATGTGTGTCATTCTCTGATGGCGGATGAGGGCCGGACGATCATGAATGAAACTGAGCGTTGGATAGTAAAATCCCAGAAAACTGAGGACGGAACTGGCGACATCATCATTGATCTGCCTCAAGAGTTGCTTGACCAAATGGGGTTAGGTGTTGGGGACGACCTGGAGCTAACGGTAGCGAATGGCACATTAGTGCTGACGCCCGTGCACAACACAATATCAGTGCGGCCCATGTTTGCTGGCGTCCTGAGTCAGGATGTCTATCATGCTTACCGCATGCGTCTGGAGACGCTTCTTCATATCTCTGTCAATGCTTCGGATCTGGACATTCACGACATGATAGTAGCTGGCTTCTCGGTCAGCCTGATAAAAATGCTTTGTGATGATGGAACCCTCAGCGACGAAGAACGCGACAGAATCATTCAACCCAAAACGCTTAAAACAAAACTGTCAGCCAATCAGCTTTTAACGTTGCATGAGAGCGATCGCCTGTTCCGGTTTGCACATATTAGCGCCATGGCCGAGGTGATCTTCGGTGACAAAGGGAAGGCCAAACAATGGCTTTCCAAACCCAAAGCCCGTTTTTTAGGAGAAAGCCCATCGGCGGTGGCCACTACAACCTTTGGCACACATCTAGTCGAAGAAATGCTGATTCAAGTGTCTGAGGGCATGTCATTTTGATTCAGTCGCAGCCAAACGGCTTCTACCGCTCCTTGAGTAACATGGATTTCATGCGCCTATGCCCGCGTCGCCTTGCCGAATACGGCATGCACGGGCATCCATGAAGCACTAGGTTTCACCCACATCGGAACCTACCGCGAGGTAAGGTTCAAGCACGGCAATGGCATAGCCGGGTACTGGCGTAAACCACTTTATCTGGTGACAGCTAGATAGAAATCATCCCGTTCAGTGGGATGAGGGGAGAAGGCGGACCAGCTGTAAAATGGCCCAGTGGTCGGCATAGGAACCTCGTGTGTCGCTGGGAGCTAAGCTGAATGATGCTTCTCGTTCGAATCAGTTTTTTTTGATCGGCCGGAGGTACAAATGAACCTGGCAGATTTTGTCTCAGTGCTTTCTGCGGGTGAGAAAATAGACGGGTGCCAACTTACCACCTCAGATGCTGTGGCCCTCGCCAGTCTGCATTTTCCTTCCCGTGCCTATTGTCTTGTTGCTGATTGGGCAATATTGGATCTCGACATTACAACACGTCAGCGAAAAGCCATTACGGATAGACAGCTAATACCTGCTCTCGTTTACGCTTTGACCGTTATCCAAGACAGTAAAGGCCGCTTCCCGCCTGGTGGTTGGGTCCGAACAACGCTGGGTGTTTCCTTCACCCATGGCTGCTTATTTCGAACAAAAAACACAGTTTATGTGCTGATGGGGACCGGTCGAAGGTTGCGCACGGATTTAGACATCGCACTGAGCCTGTGTTGAAAAAAGACTATTTCCGCACAGGTGAGTGACCGGTCGCGCTCACATAATATTTCGTGCCTGAATGAACGCTCGCTGTTGTGTCAATCTATGTTGTTACCAATCGGGCCCCGTATTTGAAGTGCGACCCGTCTGTGTCAGTCTATGTTGCTGTTGTGTGGATCCCGGGTCATCCTACAGGCCCCGATTTACGAGAAGGGCTGTGTCAAACTATGTTGTTGGCAACCAGGGTGATCGTAAACATTAAAGTCTGTTTCGCTTGGAGCCTCCGTGGGCTCCAAGCGACGATCTTCTCTCCCGCTCCTTTTGTGCCGAGTGCTGCACTTTGCGGCTCACCTTCCAGATTCAGATTTACAAAAAAAATCGCGGAGATTGGCAAGTCGTAAGCAGATTTCTGAAGAAAAACTAAACGCGATCTATTGAGTACTTGATTAGTCTAGAAAATTTCAGATACAAACACGGATTATCGTCATTTCGTTATGTACAGCCTAGATATTATAGGCGTCATAGCTACTGTGCATGGGAGCTTCGCAGGTTTGCTGGATAGTCTGCGTAGAAAAGGTAGATCGGTCCGAAAAGTAGATGATCTAAATGTCGTTTAGTTGATGAGCCTCTGGCTGTTTCGATAATTAAAACGGTAAATAACTTACTCAGGTTGTTATGGCGTACGTACGTTCTTCATCTCGCAGTTATATTGAGGGCGGGCTGGCCTATTGCAGATCATGATGCCCACTATAATCAGTGCGCCCCCCATAAATGTGGGAGCGCTGAGCTGCTCATCCAACAAAAGAGCACCCAGTAACACCGCCGTCAGCGGATTGAGCGCGATGAACACTCCGGCACGTGTTGCGCCGATCTGCTCGATACCCTTGTAATACCAGATGTATGCCAGCGCCGAGCCTATGGCACCCAGATACAGCAAGCTGGAAAAGTCGGCAAGCGTTAGAGCTCGCAGTGATTCCTGATTGAACTGACCCGTGACGATAGCGGTCGCCGTCAGCATCGCGGCCCCCGCGAAGATGGAGTAGGTCACCGTATGTAGGGCGCCGATTTCTTTGACTACCGACTTACCGAACACGCTGAAGGCGACCCAACTGAGTACGCAACCAAAGATCAAAAGGTCTCCGCGCCAGTCGTTTTTATCCACGATTAATGTGCCTGACGACTTATTGAGAATCACGACAGCCGCCCCTATCAGGCAAAGAAAAATGCCTGCGGTTTTCATTGCAGACATTTTTTCTCGGAAAAACACATAAGAGAAAAGAGCCATAACGGCGGGATTCAGGGCTACGATCAATGACGCGCGGGAGGCGGCTGTGTAATGTAGACCATAAAAAAAACAGAGGTTATAAGTATAAATTCCGCAAAATCCCAATCCTACGATCTTGACTAGTTGCGACCGATCAAGCCGGACAAAGCTCTTTTTTAAAAAGAAACCTAGGAACAGTCCAAGTGTGATTCCGGCGAATATAAACCTGACACTGGCGGCTAATAGCGCGGGTGTGTCTGCGGATAGATACCGACCAGCGACAAAGGTACCTCCCCAGATCATTGCTACCAGAGAAAGCTTAAGATAGGTAAGGCTGTCTGGAGTAAGGACCAGTGGATGAGAATGGCTGGTCATGCAGGTGCCCTCTCTTCAACGATCGGTCGGGTCTTGAGCTCTATGTATTCGAGAGTCAGATCAAGGACTTCGCGTTGGGCACGGCTCCCTCCTAACAACGGCCACTGGTCTCGGCTGGTACGCAAGAGCGCCAGGCTTTCGTGATAACGCTTCAAGGTGAACAGTAGAATGCCTTTGAGCACGTCTAAGCCTGCTCGGTGCGCTTCGGGCTCGATGCCGAAGCCGTCGCTTTCGGCGATTTGCTTCTCGATGAGGAGAGTCTGACTGGTCGCAGAAAAGGCAAGCGCAGCATGGATTTTGTGAAAGTAAGAGGTTGATCCAGAGACGCTGCCGGTCCACAAAAGAGCGAGACGTTCCCAGATTGCGTTGAACTTGCTGTCTGTGGCTTTCAAACGCAGGCGCCAGAGAAAACCCACCGCATCCAGATCCTGCTTCGCGAAGGGGCTGTCCTTTAATTCATACAGTTCCTCGAACGCTTGGAGCGCCTGCTCGACCTCGTTGCATCGCTCGTGGGCTATAGCCATGTGCCAATAGACGTGCATGCGCATGCCGCTATTTTCGATCCAGTCAGGCTTGCAGTCGATCAGGAAACTCGAAAGTTCCTGCCAGCGGCCCATCTCATGCAATGCGTGCGCAGTAGCATGGATGCCGTAGATGTTATGGGGAATCAGCCTAACCGCCTCAAGGCCCAGTTCAAGGGCTTCTTGGAAGCACTGGTCTTCACACAAAACAAAAGATTTTATTGCCAGGTAGTAGGAGTACAAGGCATGAGTGTGCGGTATGTGTGGTTCGCAAAACGAAAATTCTGCCGTTAATCTAGGCGTCTTACCAGTACAGAAGTCGAGCATGTGCACAAAAAAAATTGTGATGATGTCGGAGGGGTACGCTTTCAGGTGTTGCGTAAAGAGTGTACGTGCTCGCTCATATTCAAAGTTTACCCAAGCTATAAATGCCTTATGGATCAGTAACAACTCCGGGGGTAAGTTCGATCGTTGATGCATCCGATTGAGAAACAGTTTGAACTTGTAAAGTTCTTTCATCTCGCAACTCGTGATTGCATCGAATCCTAATAGAAGGTCTTTGTACAGTTCCTGAGTCTCGGTGACTGGCATCAGATGCTCGGGTATACCTCGCAGGGACAGGAATGGGCCGTTGATTTCAGGCCACAGTGCCGAAATCCCATCAGTCTTCCATTGGGCGACCATAAAACAATCCTTGGATATAAGTTGGCGAAAAGGGCTGGCCTATCTCGTTATGCCTGTTTCATCTATGCTTACGCAAAATCATGGTCATATGAAAATGAGCGATTACTCATGGATGAAAAATGACGCTGACCCAATTGGAAATTTTTGTCGCTGTCGCAGAGCGGCGTGGCTTCACCCTCGCAGCCGCTCAACTGAAAATATCCCAATCTGCGGTTTCTCATGCAATAAGGGCTCTGGAGCAAGAGTTGGGTGTCGAACTGCTACTTCGGCATCAAGGCCAGATTGAACTGACAGACATAGGGGCGCGAATCCTTCTGCGTGTGCAACCTATGCTTGGTCTGGCGGATGCAATTAGACAGGATGCCAGCGATGCCCGCAGCATGAAACTTGGCACCCTGCGAATTGGTTCATTTGGCCCAACCTCATCCCAGCTTTTGTTGCCGCGGATTCTTACAGACTACCGCCGCCTTTACCCCAATATTGAAGTTCATGTGAGCGAGGGGCCTGATCGCCAAGTGATGGAATGGTTGTTAGACAGGGAGGTGGACGTAGGGTTTGTCACCTTACCTGAAGCCCAGTTTGACACCTGGCCTTTACTCGAGGACCAAATGGTTGCCGTGCTACCGATTGCGCACCCTCTCGCTTCAAACGAAAGAGTGACATTGGGGGACTTGTGTTCTGATCCGTTTGTACTAACCGAGGCTGGCTCATCCGAACTGGTCTCGCAGCTCTTTGCTGCTGTCAAATTGAAGCCGCGTATTCGCTACAAGACCTCTCAGTTAATGAGTACCTTGGCCGCGGTGGCTCGCGGAGATGGGGTAACGATTGTGGCTGAGTCTTCGTTGCCCGACGATAGCGAGAAGCTTTATGTGGTTAGGACACTCGATCCGGCAGTCAGGCGCCAAGTCGGAATCGCGGTGCTGGATTGCAGCGAGACTACTGCTGCAGCTCAAGCATTCATTGAGTTGGCAGAGAAGATTTACCGGAGTCGTAAGAGTGATTTGAAGGGAAATGGCTTATAAAGAGGGAGCCCCTCCGGTCATTTCAATGCTGTCTGCTGCGCGATGCCGTGCTGTAGCCCAGCCTGCCTAGCTGCGCATTACCTTATTCCAATCAATTTCGTATCCAGCAGCCTGGAGCGCCCGGCTGAAGGCTTGCTTCCAACCATCGTCGTTGATCGACGTCCAGACCGAGGGTACGGTCTTCAGGATTAAAAACGGTCCCGTTTGGGGCCCCTCGGGGCTCCAAACGACGTCCCTCTCTAGCAAAAGGCGCAATTACAGGTGGAAGTGGCCCGCCGCCTCCGGCTGGTAAAGCACTTTCCTGATTTCAATCCGGCGGGTCCGATCAGAAATTCGCCAGTCGATGGCGTCCCCCTCCTGATAGCCCAGGATGGCGGCGCCGATGTCGGAATACACGGAATGCTTCCCTGCGGTGCTGTCCGCGTCTTCAGGGTAGACCAAGGCCACTTCGATCTCTTCTTCGTCCAGTTGCAGCAAGGCCCTAGAGTTCATCGTGACGACATTGCACGCCACCTGCTGCGGCTTGACGACAATGGCTCGTTCAAGCTCATGTTCAAGTTCAACAACGGCCGGGCCTTGCTCGAGCGCGATTAGGCTTTCGAGCCTGGCCTTGTCGATTTCAGTAATGTAGATCCTGGTGGCGTCGCCAGCGGCACCTTCGCGCAAGAACTGGAGATAGCGCCCCGCCGTCATGGAAAATGACTTCAATGTCGGCGTTTCGCCTTCAAGCAGAAAGCCGCTGCGCAGAAAGGCGTTCAGCGAGCGCGCGTTGTCCGGGTGGACCTTGGCGATGAGCTTCTTGGCCCGCATGTCGAGGAAGGCCAGTTTCATGCCTTCGCGGATCGTGCGGGCGCCAAGGTTCTGGCCCCATTTATCGCTGTCTCCGATGACCAGGACTATCTCGCAATCTGAGCCGGTCTTGATCAGACGGACAAAGCCCACCGGGGCGTCATGCCGGTCATAGGCCATGAAGAATCGGCCGCCCTGGTTGAATAGATGGGTCAGGATCGGCGATTGAGTCCGATCGATGGCTTGCTCGATGGAGCGGGCGACATGACGCGAATCGCTCAGATAGCAGGTGACGCGTTCATCCTCCAACCAATCCATCAGCGTCAGCGCGTGCGCCCGAGTAATTTCAGGGCACAGCGAAATGAAAGGCTTGTTCATCTTCATCACACTTACTTGTAAAGGATGGAAGCCCGTCATGGCTTTGGCCATGACGGCTCTTTGGGCAACCGACCATGTTAAGGCATAACGCGGGTAATGCCGAACCCTGCCCCAGCCAAGCACTCTATGAAGCCGACAGCGCTGCTCCTTCTGGCCCTGGGTCCGACCCAGAGGAAATGTACGTGGATGTCGTATCATTACTGGGTGCAACAGTTTTAACTCTCTAAATTCATAGGATAAACTTCAAGTCCTCCAAAAGTCTCGATGAATTGATCTATGCCTTAGCCGGATATTTTATTTGCGCTGGTCATCCCGATAAGTCCTAGTACTTGATCTGAGATTAACTACTTGCAGCCTAGCCTGACAGAATACTATTGACCGACTTGAACAATAGAAATGAATAAGATTTTTAATTAATTAACTCTTTTGAAACGATGATTTATTAGACGGATCAAGGTGTTTGTTATCCCGGTCTCAAGGCTGGCATAACGCCATTTCGGCGTCGTTGGGGCGCCTTTTTTTGTGTTATGATCCTGCGCAACTTTGGGCTGGCACCAGGTTCGATAGCGTTTGTCTATTTTGCCGCGCCCCCGGTTTTTCTGGCTTGGCCGCTGTTTCGGGCGTGCTTTGAGCCAACTGCTTCAAGGAAGAGCGATTTGAACGTTTGGCAATGGCTACCCCTTCTCGGCAGTGATGACCCTGCGGTTCTGAAACTCTCGGTCAGTGGTGTGAGGCATTCCGGCTATCTATGGCGATCTCGGATAAACGACTCATCCAGTCTTTTAATTAATTTTTGCGAGAGTTGGTGATGGCTTATTTTCCCTGTTTTTTATCTGTCGTTTTTGTCGTTCGTAATCAGGGCGATAAAATAGAAAAAATACTGTCCGAAGCTGCCGAAGTCATTGCGAAAACAGTCAGTGACTATGAGCTGATCGTTGTTGATAACGCGTCCGATGATGACAGTGTCATGGTCTTGAAGGGCCTGACGAGCGAGAAAGGCCTAGCCAACTTGCAGGTCTATGCATTGACCAAGGAAGTGGACACCGACACCGCATCCTGGGTCGGTCTGGAAAATGCCTTGGGTGACTATGTTGCGGTCATCGACCCGCTGGTGGACGACATCAACTTCGTTCCACAGATGCTTGATCAAGCGGTGAGCGGCGCCGATGTCGTCTTTGCCCACAACGAACAAAAGAGCACCCAGAGCCTGGCTTATCGTTGGGCGAATGCGGTGTTCCACAGCATGTACAACCGCTTCAACGGGGTCCATCTCGCCAAGGAAGCACCTCAGTACCGCATCCTGAGCAAGCGCGTAATCAACTTCATCCTGCAACACCCCCAGCCTTCGATGACGTACCGCCACCTGCCGGCCACCGGTGGTTTTGCCCGGGCCTATCTCAAGTACAGCGCCGTGCCCCAGGCTTCCAGCCCCAAGCGCCTGGGCGACAGTATTGATCGCGGCGTGCGTTTGCTGGTTTCCACCACGCGAGCGCCCATGCGTCTGGTGACCTACCTTTCGCTGTTTGGTGCGGTTGCCAACCTGGTGTACTGCGTCTATGTGATCTCGGTGGGTATCTTCAAGGCTGATGTAGCACCTGGCTGGATCAGTTTCTCGTTGCAACAGTCGGGCATGTTTTTCCTGATCTCACTGGTGTTGCTGGTACTGGGTGAGTACATCCTCAATATGGCCAGCCTGTCGAATGAAGGGCCGCTCTACCATGTAGGCCAGGAGTTCACCAGTGCACGCATGACCCGGCGCGAGAAGCTGAACATTGAAGAGGTAGCGTCGGGTTCGGTCGTGCCCAAGGCTCAGCCCTCCGAACGAGTTTCCTGATGTCGAGCGCCCAAGCCAGCCAGCCTGAGCAGGATGCCGTCATCATCGGTGGGGGGTTTTACGGTGCAGCCATTGCGGTTTACCTGGCCAAGCAACGGGGCTTCAAACGGATCCTGTTGATAGAGCGCGAGCCGGCACTGATGATGCGCGCCAGTTACAACAACCAGGCGCGTGTGCATAACGGCTACCACTACCCGCGCAGCTTCACCACGGCCTATCGCAGCCGGGTCAACTTGCCCAAGTTTGTCCAGGACTGGCCACAGGTGGTCAAGCAGGACTTTACCAAGCTGTATGCCATTGCCCGGCGCAACTCCAAGGTCACGGCCAAGCAGTTCGAGCGTTTTTGCCGGGACATCGGTGCGGACCTGAAACCTGCCGATCCAGCGCTGCGCGACTTGTTCGAACCACGCTTGATCGAAGAAGTATTCCTGGTCGAAGAATATGCGTTCGACACTACTCGCCTGGCAGCCTGGGCAGCTCGCGAGCTGGCAGAAAGCGGTGTGCAGATCCGCTACCGGACACGAGTCACTTCGATTTCCAGGGGCACCGAGGCGCCTTTGCAAGTGGTCACCCAAACCTCCCTGGGCGAGGAAGCGCTGACGACTTGTCGGTACGTCTTCAACTGTACGTACAGTGGCCTCAATCAGTTTGCAGGTGATTTCGCGGGGGTCAGTACCGGCCTCAAGCAAGAGATCACGGAAATGGCCTTGATGCAGATGCCCGAATCCCTCGAAGGGTTGGGGGTCACGGTGATGGATGGGCCGTTCTTTTCACTGATGCCGTTCCCGGCCCGTGGGCTGCATACCTTGTCCCATGTACGCTATACGCCGCATTTGCACTGGAACGATGAAAAAGGCCTCGATCCCTATGAGAAGCTGCGGCTATATGAGCGCGATACACGGGTCGATCGGATGGTCAGGGACGTCGGCCGGTATATCCCTGAAGTGCTCAAGGCCCAACACAAGGATTCGCTGTTCGAGGTCAAGACCATCCTGGTGAAGAACGAAGGGGATGATGGACGCCCGATTCTTTTCGAGAAGCATGCCGAGTTGCCAGGTTGCTTCTCCGTGCTGGGTGGCAAGATAGACAACATTTACGATGTGCTTGAAAAACTCGATACCGAGAGTTTTTCCCATCAAGGTTAATAAAACTTCAGGTTTGGAGCGGAAAAAGATGAATTCGCTTATTGGTTTCTCCGGGTTTGTCGGGGGCACGCTTCTTAAACAGGCTTCATTCGAGGACTTGTACCGGTCCACCAACATCGGTGAGATAGAAGGAAAATCCTTTGAGCTTGTGGTCTGCGCCGGCGCCCCGGCGCAAAAATGGATTGCCAACCGCGAGCCTGAGGCCGACCGCGAGAAGATCGAAGCACTGATCGCCCACCTGAAAACCATCCAATGCAAGACCTTCGTGCTGATCAGTACGGTGGACGTGTTCAAGAGCCCCATCGGCGTCGATGAAGACACTCCCGTCGATGAGTCCGGCCTACATGCTTACGGCCTGCACCGTCGGCTGCTGGAAACCTTCGTTGAAAGTCATTTTCCGAATCACTTGATCGTTCGCCTGCCGGGGCTCGTCGGGCCTGGATTGCGTAAGAACGTGATTTTTGACTTCCTCAATGACAACAACCTGCAGGCGATCGATAGCCGGGGCGTGTTCCAGTTCTACCCGATGATCAACCTGTGGTATGACATTCAGACCGCACTCGATGCGGGGCTCAAGCTGGTCCACCTGACTGCTCAGGCAGTGAGTGTCGCCGACATTTCGCAGAAGGGCTTTGGCAAGCCTTTCACCAATACCCTGGCCAATGCTGCTGCTACCTATGACATGCAGACCAAGCATGCGCAGCTATTTGGTGGCACTGGGCGCTATCAGTACAGTGCTCGTGAAACCGTGCAGGCCGTACGGGCCTATGCGCAATCGGAGCCGCTTAAGGCCGCATCGGGAGCACAGGCATGAGGCTGGCGATTTCCAATATCGCGTGGGAGACCACCGAGGACGAAGTCATCGCTGAACTGCTTGCGCGTTTTGCCGTGGATGCGATTGATATTGCACCGGGCAAATACTTCCCGGAGCCTGCCAAGGCCACGGACGCAGAGATTGCGCAGGTCAAGGATTGGTGGGCGCAGCGTGGGATTGCGTTGACCGGCATGCAGGCACTGCTGTTCGGCACCACGGGCCTGAATGTATTCGGCTCCGAGCAAAGTCAGGCGGCCTTGCTGCAACACCTGGCGGGCGTGTGCCGCATTGGCGCAGGCCTGGGTGCAGCACGGATTGTGTTTGGCTCGCCAAAGAACCGTGATCGCAGTGGTTTGACTGATCAACAGGCGCTGGACGCTGCTGTATTGTTCTTCCGGAAACTGGGCGATATCGCCCAGGCGTGTGGTGTCACGATCTGCCTGGAGCCCAACCCCACCTGTTACGGGGCGAACTTCATGACCACCAGTGCTGAAACCGCAGTGGTGGTACGGGCCATTGATCACCCGGCTATCCGCATGCAACTGGATACCGGCGCGTTGGCGATCAACGGTGAAGACCCATTTACTGTGCTTGAGGACTGTGCCGAGTTGATCGGGCATATCCACGCCAGTGAACCGGACCTGCTCCCGCTGGGTGACGGCGGTACTGACCATGAAAAAATGGCACGTGCCGTGGCCCACTACTTGCCCGAGCATGTGGTCACCATTGAGATGGTGGCGACCAAGACCGAACCCCATGCGCAATCGATCGAGCGTGCGCTGCAGGTTGCTCGCCAGCATTACCGCACCTGCGACGAGGTGACGGCATGAGCATCAAATGGATCATCTTGATCCTGGGTATCCTGTCGAACGCCTCCGCCAGCGTCCTGGTGAAGATGGCGATGATGCCCCCGCGCAAATTCCCTTCCTTGAGCGACCCGATGGCGGCACTCAGCAACTGGCCGTTCTGGGTCGGGCTGGTCCTGTATGGTGCTGCGTTCCTGCTCTATGCCGCAGCATTGGCCCGTTTGCCGCTGAACGTGGCACACCCGGTCCTGACGGCTGGGGCTATTGCGACGGTCGCCCTGTTTTCCCTGCTGTTTTTCCGTGAGTCCTTCCACTGGACCACGGGAGTCGGCATCGCCCTGGTTATTGCTGGCGTAGGGCTGATCACAGCTCGCGTCGTTTGATGGAAATTAAAATGAATTCTTCTGATATTACTCCCGATGTACGTGCCGGTTGGCAGGTACCGTCCTTTGACACACCACTCTGGTTGGGCCGCCAGCACCCCTGGTGCGTGGTCATTCCGGTCATCAACGAAGGCGAGCGGATCAAGAACCTGCTCGCCCGTATGGCGGCATTCAACATTGCGGACATGGCCGACATCATCATCGTCGATGGTGGCAGTTCTGATGGCTCGCTTGAGTTGCAATCACTGCAACAGGTGGGTGTGCGCGGCCTGCTGGTCAAGACTGCCCCTGGCAAGTTGAGCGCGCAGTTACGTTGCGCCTATGCTTTTGCCCTGGACCAGGGTTACGAAGGTATCGTGACCATTGATGGCAATGACAAGGATGATCCAGAGGCCATCCCGCGCTTTATCGAAGCGCTGCAGCAGGGTGTGGATTTTGTTCAGGCTTCGCGTTTTGTCGAGGGCGGTGTCGCGGAGAACACCCCCAAGTCCCGCGATTTTGCGATCCGTTTTATCCATGCGCCGATGCTGAGCCTGTTTTCCGGCTTCAAGTGGACAGATACCACCCAGGGCTTTCGTGCCTATAGCCGCAAGATGCTGATTGATCCGAAGATGGCAATCTTCCGTGATGTGTTCAATACCTATGAGCTGCTTGCCTACCTGTCGTACCGCGCGCCGAAACTGGGCTATCGCTGCGTAGAACTGGCGACGGTGCGCCGCTACCCCCAAGGCGAAGTACCTACCAAGATCAGCAGCGTGAAAGGCAACCTTTCGGTGCTGGCTGTATTGTTTCGAGCCTGTTTTGGCAAGTACAACTAAAGATCTGGTAGTTAAATGTTCAAGCATCTGGAAATGAATGAAAGGGTTTCTTCAGTACTGGCGACCGTGGTTATTACGGCGTTTGCACTGTTGCTATGTCTGGGTATCTCGACCGCACCCAAGTATGCCGACTTCATCGTGGGCTACATCAGTTGGACCGCAGATACCAAGTTTCAGGACCAGGTGGTTGCTCCGGTATTCATCGCTGTTCTTTTCTGCGCGTTGCTGTTTTTTACGTCCTTGATGGGGCGTCAGAAGAAACAATTCGGTAGCGACAGCGCGCTGGTTTTTTCCAACCAGCTGTTGTGGTGGTCGCTTCCGGCGATTACCGCTATAGCATGCATGGTGCTTGGGACGGACTTCGAGCCGAAAGTCCTCTACTGCTCGGTGTTTGGCGTCTCGTTTATTGCTTTGGCGGTTACAGTTGGCGCGGTCAAAAAAGTTAATGTCGACCCTCGGGTATTCGGCCTGGGGGCACTCGGCATCCTGTTGCTGGCGCTGGTACAGCTGGAGGTAGTGTTGGCTCTGGGCCGTGCGCCAGCTGCCTGGACCAATGG
Organism: Pseudomonas sp. WS 5412; assembly: GCF_012985615.1. Lineage (NCBI taxonomy): Bacteria > Pseudomonadati > Pseudomonadota > Gammaproteobacteria > Pseudomonadales > Pseudomonadaceae > Pseudomonas > Pseudomonas sp. WS 5412. The sequence continues at coordinate 40,491 of NZ_JAARMB010000023.1, read as the reverse complement.
GGTTGAGCTGTCCAGATACGCCAAGCCTACCTATGGGATAGCCATCGTCGGATGGATCCTGGGTATGGCGTACATCGTGTGGAGCCCCAAGGGTTTTGCACGAATTGCCTCGTGGCTGGTGATGGCCGGTCAATTGGGATTGTCGACCTTTTACCTGGCGCTGTACCCCGCTCGAATACAGGAGCCAGATGGCAGTATTTCCAAGTACGAGACCACGGTCTGGTTGAAGGTACTGGTTATCGCAATGCTGGTCTGGGGCGTGGTGGATGTACTGCGGCGTTTCCGTCGGTATACATCAACTAGCGACATTGCCACGTTGCTGTCGCCTATCGCATTCTTCGGCTTGTTGGTGGGCTTGAAAATGGGCACGACCATTTTCCCCAACATCAGCGCTGACGACTATCACTTCGGTGAAAGCCTGTTGGGCTGGTGGTCCTACCTGCAAGGTGCCATTCCCTACATTGACTATATTCCTGCCCACGGCGTCATCGGTGATGACCTGACCCAGTTCTTGTCATTTGTGTTTTATGACGGTTCTGCCGGCAGCATTATTCATGTCGGTAACCTCAGCATCGCGCTGTTATCGTTTGCTGCATTCCTGTCGCTCTATTATTTTTCGCGAAGTATTGGGCTGGCGTTCGCCGCCATCTTCTTCCTGACGGCCAACATTATCTGGCTGTTTCTGATCCCGTTTCTCTGCCTGTGGCTGAGCCCGTCGTTGCGCCAGCGTCCCGAGCGCTGGCTGTTGGTCTGGATGGTCACGGCACCGCTGGTAGTCCTCGGAATTCCGCCACAAGGGCTGCTGCTTGCGGCGGCATCTGGGGTGATGGCTGCTTATTACGCCTGGCACCTCTGGAAAGCGCCACGCCCTCGGAAACTGAAGGGCATTTTGATCGCAAGCGTGGTGCTTCTGGTGTTGGCGGTGGTTACGCCAGCGGGGATCATGCTGTTGGGGGCCATCCGTTATGTCTTGGAAAATGGGCCTATCAATCAGGTGGCTTACGGCGTGCCATGGGCGTTGAGCTGGGAGGGCGCGCGCAAAGGCTTTGTGTTTGAAGCGTTGCGTATGTCCTGGATTGCTATTCCGCTGGCGTGCCTGCTGTTGGTCCATCGCTGGTTCCAAACGCCCGAGCGTCGTCTCGACGCCTTGCTGCCGCTGTTGGTCGTGTTCCTGTTTGCGTTGTTGCTGATCCCTTACTCGATGGGGCGCGTCGATCCAGGCGGTATGTCTCGTCCGGGGCTGGCGGCAAGCTTTGGCTGGGCGATCCTGCTGCCTATCGCGTGTTGGGGCATGCTCAGTGCGCGCAATAAAGTGGTGATGGTTGTTCTGGCCGCGAGCATGAGCGCATCCTTGGGGTTCACGCAGGTGTCGATCAATAACCTGGTCAAATCCACCATGGCCGTTATCAGCACGCAAGGGTTGGGAATCAGTGATGGCGTGGCGGCAGGCCTGCCGAATATCGGCCGGTCCTTTGTACAGCCTCCTCACTGGGACAGGCTGACCCGACTGTCGCGAGTATTGGCAGACAATGTTCCGGCCGGCGAAACCTATCTGGACCTGACCTCCCGCAACGCCCAGTACTTCTACCTGGGCTATCGACCACTGCTGCCGGTCACGGCGGCGTACAACATGGTGTCGCCAGCCCAGCAATTGCGTGCTATCGAGACCCTCAAACAAGACCTGCCGACCATCGCCTTGCTGGAAGGAATGAACATCATCCACGACGGCGGCGGGCTGGCGTTGCGTAACCCGTACCTGTACCGGTTCATTGTCGATCATTACGAGCCGTTCTATGTGGATGGCTTCATTCTCGGGCGCAAAAAGGGCAGCGCCTCAGCGCCAGTCACCAGCATCGAGATCCCTTTGATGGACTTCACCGATGCGAACTGGAGCCACGGCATCAATCGCGCTGTCGCAGCGCTCTATGTGTCCGATCCGGGTATGTTGGCGGCGTTGAAGGTGGGTGATCATATTCAGGTCAACCAGAGCGAAATTCGCCGGATTCGCGAGATACGTGTCGCGGGTCAAAGCGTATGGCTGGAGGGCTCGGCGTTGCAGGTTTCGGATGCCGACCCGATAAGCCACCCACGCCTGATCGAGCCTCGCCCCGAAGCGATCGCCGAATACCAGGCAGCCTTGCTGCAGCGCGCTTTTGCATCACCGGACCTGAAGAAAATTCCGGTTGCCTGGGGCCGTTCCCAAGTCTCCCTGAGCAACAAGATGGTCCTGATCAACAATCTGGATAACGTAAAGCCAAGCCTCAATCAGTTGGTGGCACAAGAAAACAGCTACCGAGTGGATGGCGGTGATCCGTCGATGAGTTTCGATTTGTCTGCGTTGAATCTGTCTGGCCACGACGCTGGCCTGCTCAAGTTCGAGTTCCGCTGCTCAGGCCGCGCCGCCGAGCCGCGTATGCAGGTGTTCTGGTGGGGTGATGGGCAGCAGGGGCCGCTCGAAGCCTCCAGTGTTCGTTTCAATGCAGAGGACGGGACGTTGATCGTGCCATTGGATGCGTCACCGCGCTGGTTGACGTTGCAGCACGTGAAGGGCATCCGGATTGATCTGGACAATGCTGGCGCCTGCAGCAGTTTCAAGGTCGATAACCTGGGGCTGTATCAGCGACAGCACTGATGTAAGTTGCGCTAAATCCACAAGACCCGATGTCCGTGGCGGACATCGGGTCTTGTCGTTTCAGTACTGTGGGGTACTGCTCAGGTCCACCAATACCGCACCAAATGAAAGAAAATCGGCGCCGCAAAACACACCGAATCCAACCGATCCAGCATCCCGCCGTGTCCTTCGATCATATGCCCCCAGTCCTTCACCCCTCGGTCGCGCTTGATCGCCGACATCACAATCCCGCCGGCAAAGCCCAGCAGGTTGATCAGCAGGGCAATCAGGAATGACTGCCAAGGGTTGAACGGTGTGGTCCACCACAGTGCTGCGCCGATCAGGGAGGACAGCAGGATCCCGCCGACAAAGCCTTCCACGGTCTTCGACGGTGACAGGTTGGGCGCGATTTTGTGTTTGCCGAACAGTTTGCCGCACACGTACTGCAACACGTCCGAGAGCTGCACCACGATCACCAGGTAGGCGATCAGCAGCAGGTTGCGGCCCTCGTAGCCGACGATGTCGAGGGTCAGCAGGGCGGGTACGAAGGAGACGCAGAACACCGCGATCATCAGCCCCCACTGTACTTTCGATGCGCGCTCCAGGAAGTGCGTGCTGTCGCCGCCCAGCGAGGCAAGGATGGGCAGCAGGAGGAACACGTAGACCGGAATAAAGATCGAGAACAGGCCGTACCAGTCAAAGTAGATCAGCAGGTATTGCAGGGGCAGCGCCAGGTAGAACGCGGCGACCAGTGCGGGGTAGTCGCTGCGGCGGGTGGGCGTGAGGGTGAGGAATTCGCGCAGGGCGTAGAACGACACGGCGTAGAACAGCAGGATTACCGCGCCGGTGCCGAGCCAGAAGGCGACGCCGATCACCACCACCATCACCCACCAGGCATTGATGCGGGCGTTGAGGTTGTCGATCACCGCATTGGGTGTGCCACGGGTGCGCAGCTTGAGGATCAGGCCGATCAGCGAGGCGAGCACCAGGATCATGCCGATGCCGCCGAACAACATCAGGGTTTGGCTATCCATGTCAGGAATGCTCCGGGGCGAGGGCGAGCAGGGCGTCGCGGCTGCGGGCAAGAAACAGGGCCTTGTCTTCACCGTCTGCAAGCTGCAGCGGTGCGCCAAAGCTGGTGGTGCACAACAGCGGCAGTGGCAGCACACGGCCCTTGGGCATCACGCGGTTGAGGTTGGCGATCCACACGGGGATCAGTTGCGCCTGTGGGTAACTTTTTGCCAGGTGATACAGGCCGCTCTTGAAGGGCAGCAGGCCATCCTCCAGGTTGCGCGTGCCTTCGGGGAAAATGATCAGCGAATCGCCGTGTTCAAGGGCTTCGAGCATCGGTTGCAACGGGTTATCCACAGGGTCTTTGCGTTCGCGGTCGATCAGCACGCCGTTGAATACCCGGTTGATGATGTAGCGGCGCAGTGCGCTCTTGTTCCAGTAGTCGGTGCCGGCCACCGGGCGCGTGGCCTTGCGCAGGTTCTGCGGCAACGACGCCCACAGCAGCACGAAGTCGCCGTGGCTGCTGTGGTTGGCAAAGTAGATGCGCTGCACGGGTTCTGGGGCGCAGCCCAGCCACAGGCTGCGGGCGCCGGTCACTGTGCGGGCCATGGAGGTAATCAGGGTCGCGACCAGGGGTTCGAACATAAGGATTCCTTATCCGGCGAAGGGCAGCCACGGGCTGGCCAGGATGACGGCCAATGTCAGTAACACTTGCGCACCCAGCAGGTAGGCCTGTTTGCGCAGCAATTTGAGGGCGCCACGCCGGCGTTCGGTCCAGGGCCGGCTTGCGCGGTTGGCGGGTTGCAGGCCCAGGGTTTGCAGAGTCTGGTCCAGTTCGCTGGTGCGTTCTATGTCCTTGGCCATCAGCGCAAACAGGTCGGCGTCGAAGGCCACCCGTAGCGCCCAGTACTTTTGCAGCAGCCCGAGGACAATCATCCACAGGCTGAGCAACAGGCAGATCGGCGTGATACTGACCATCAACAATTGCGCCAGGCCAAACAGTACCCCGAGCAGGGTCAGGCCTGTGGATAACTGATCCAGCGAACGGCCGCGGCGCAGCAGGCTGGCGACTACCTGGAGTTGCATATCAGCGGGCATAGGGCAGTGCTCCCAAGGCTTGGCGGTGATCGGCATGCAGGACCACATCCGATCGTGCTGTACGAATAATAGCCAGTGCCTCGTCCACCGTGGCCGCCCGTCCGCTGTGCAACAGCCAGGCCGCCACGGCGCTGGCGCTGCGGGAATAACCGAGGGCACAGCACACCAGCAACGGGCCGTGCTCGCGCAAGCGCTCGATGGCTTGGGCCGCCTCCAGGCACTGTGCCGGTGTGGGTGCGGTCAGGTCGAGGACGGGCAGGGCATGGTAAGCGCGGCCCTGTGGATAAACAGGCAGTTCGGCACACAGATCGACCACCGCATTGAAAGAACTCAGCTGCGCTGGCGTCGGAATTCGCCCCAACCATACGTTATCCACAACCCGGTCAGGCTGCGGATGCTTGCGCGTCCACAGCCGCGAATTGAGCCACGCCGCCGCGAGATAAGGCGCATACAGCCAGCGTGCTGCCGGGCTGAGGCGGCCATCTGCGCGTTTCTGAAAGCCTGCGGCGCCCAGCAGCCAGTAGTTGAGCGCCACCAGCAACACCGCGACGGCAGGCCACAGCAGCCATAGCCAGGCACCGCCCCCGGTAAAGGCCACTATCGTCAGCACCAGGGCGCCCATGGCGTAGCGCAACCCCAGGCGCCAACGTTTCGGGTCTTTGGCCGGCCGCGCATGCAACAGCGGGCTGGGTTGATCCACCGGCCATAGCCACACACACAGCCAGCCGGCCAGGGCGCCTGTGGGTAAGTCTATAAAGTGGTGTTGGTAAGTGGTCAGCACCGAAATGCCAATCAGCGCGAACCAGCCATGCACCAGCCAGCGCCACAGGCCTTGGCTATGCCGCTGGTACATCACCCACAGGATCACCAGCAAAGCGATATGCAGCGAGGGTGCCTGGTTGAACGGTTTGTCGAACCCGGCCAGTACCGCAAACAGCCAGCCGAACACGCCGTCCATTTCCGGGCGCTCAAAGGTGAAGCGCAGCGGCCATAGCAGGAAGCAGCTCACGGCAATCACCTGCGCACTGAGCAGACGCAGGGCATGCTGTTTGAGCTCATGGCGGCTGTTAGGCAGCAGCAGGGAGAAGCCGTAGAGCAGGTCGATCGACCAGTAGGGCACGATGGTCCAGGCCCAGAACGGCATATGGGTTTCCCAGCCGAATACCAGGGTGCCCACGTCGCTGCGCTGGCTGGTGACCCAGGTGGCAAAGCCGTAGGTGCTGAAAAACAGCGGCGCCAACAGCAGCAGCCAGAGCAGGGCTGGTTTGAAGAGACCTGGTTCGCGCATGGTCAGATCTTCTGCGCCAGCGACACGCTGAAGATGCCCCACTCATCCACACGCTGGGTGATCTTGCGAAAGCCCGCTGCTTCCACCAGTTGATCCATTTCCGCCTGGCTGCGACGGCGCATCACCCAGGCCTGGCCCTGGCGATGGCTGGTCAGGGCGCGGGCGATCAGTTCCAGTTGTGGGTGCCACGGTTGGCCGGTGTACACCAGGTATCCGCCGGGCTCCACGGCTTCGGCCAGCCCTGCCAGGGAACCACCGACCATGGCGTTATCGGCAAACAGTTCGTACAGCCCGGACACCACTGCCAGTGTCGGCGTGGGCGCCAGTGCGGCGAGGTCGGCCCGGTCAAAGGCATCGCCTTTGACGAACTGCGCAATCTCCCCCAGGCCTTTCTCGCGGATCAGCGCGCCACCGTCGCGCACGTTGATATCGCTGTAGTCGCGCAACAGGATTGATTCAGGCAGCGGCGAAACGCCCTGCAAGGCTTCCAGAATGTACCGACCATGCCCTGCGGCAATGTCGACGATGCGCACTTCGCGCCCGTCGTCGCGCAGCTTGGCCATGGCCAGGCGCAACAACTCTTCAACATGCAGTTTGCGCTGGCGAATCCCGCGCCAGCCGATGGAGTTCAGGTAGTTGGTATCAATCATCCGCCCCAGCGCGCCCTTGCCGGTGGGGGTATTGCGGTACACGTAGTCCAGGGTACTGCCCGAGTCGAAGCCGGTGTCGAAGCCCAGCTTCACGCCCTCGGACAGCTTGCGGCCCAGGCCCATGCTGGCGCGGGTCATGCGCCAGTACAGGTCGCGCAGGGAGTTGTGCGGCAGCGGCGCGGCGAGGGATTCGGATTCGGCGCAGGTCGCGCCGATCTTGTCGGCGTCCAGCAGGCTGGCACGGTCCAGCGGGTGCGCGAAGTTTTGCAGGATAAAACGCCTGGCGCTGGCCAGTGCCACGGCGCGGTCACGTTCGCCGAGGGTGTCGTGGAAAAAGCCGGGCAGGATGTGCAGTTCCTTTTTCAGGCTGCCAAGGCGCTCGAAGAACTGTTGCTGGGGTTTGCGGTGCACCACAAAGTCCGAGCCGGAGATCAGCAGTTGGGTCGGCACCTGGATCGCCTGGGCATCGGCGACCACGCGGTCGGCCGCTTCGTACAGGCCCAACAGCACATTTACCGAGATCGCCTTGGTGATCAGTGGGTCAGTGTCATAGGACGCGACGCGCTCGGGGTCATGGCTGAGGAACTTGGCCTTGACGTAGCTGTTGACGAAAAAATTGCCGCGAAAGCGCCGCATCAGCGCCAGGCCCGGGCGAGCGAAGGGCACGTAGAGCTTGACCTTGAACGCCGGGGAGGCGAGCACCAGGGCCCTGATATTCGGGGCGTAGTCGTGGACCCAGGTGGCGGCAATCACTGCGCCTACGCTCTGGGCGATCACTGCGAGGTTTTCTGGCGCGATGCCATAGGTGGCGCCGATATGGTCGCAGAAGGTCTGCACGTCCCGCGCGCTGGTGGCGAAGCTCGGGCTGTCGCCACGCTCGCCGGGGGACTGGCCATGGCCACGGGCGTCCCAGGCGAAGAAATCGAACTGTGGCAGGTCCAACTCGTCCACCAGGTGCGCAATGCGCCCGGAATGCTCGTGGCCACGATGGAACAGCAGGATCGCCTGGCGTGGCTCAGGCCCGGTGGCACTGGTCGCGGGCCAATGCCGATAGAAAAGCTCTACGCCGTCATGGGTACTGAAGGTGTGCTGTTGCTGTTCGCGCATCGCAAGATCCTTATGCCGTCGGAGAGATGTCGGATTGTTCTTTGAGGCCCTGGCGCACACGGTTGACCAGGGTGTAGGCGAGCAATGCCGCCACCAGCCACATCACCCCGTCGACCCAGCCGGCGCCGAGCCAGCCCAGGGCCACGCCGGTGGCGAGTACGCCAAGGACAAACGCCCGATCACTCTTGCCCATGGGCCCGTCGTAGCGGCGCGAGGCACCGACCATCGGCCCGAGTACGCCGGCGTATTCGCTGAACACCGCCAGCAGCGTCACCAGCAACACCGGCGCCAGGCTGACCCCGGGGAGCAGGGCAAATGGCAGGATCAGCGCGCTGTCGGCGATCACGTCGCACAGTTCATTGAGGTAGGCGCCCAGGCGTGATTGCTGGCCGAATTCCCGGGCGAGCATGCCGTCGATGGCATTGAGGGCCATGCGCAGGATCATCCACAGCGGGATCAGTACGAACACCCAGGCGTGCTGGGCGAACCCCGCGATCAGCAGGCCGACGAGCAACGACACGATCCCGGCCAGCACGGTGATCTGGTTGGCGGTGGTGCCGTTGTCATACAGGCGCTGTACCAGGGGCCGCAGCAGGTTTTGAAAACGCGGTTTAAGCTGATAGATCGAAATCATGAGGGTGACGCTTCCTTGTCCGTGATCCCACGAAAAATCTGCTGTGAGTGTGACGATAAATCGCGGTGCGCACTAGTGATGGCTCCTACAAGGATTCAGGAAACCAGGAAAATTTTCACGGCGCTGTAACGCCCCTGTGGCACCTCACTCTAGTGCTGTGTCGGGACTGGACAAACCGTTCAGCCGACCCCCTACAGACCCATGAGGAATACCACAATGAACTTCAAGAACGCTGTTTCCGGTGCTGCCCTGGCCATTGCTGCCGCCACGATGTTTGCCGGTGTCGCGACCCAGGCGCAGGCCGCCGATGAGGCAAACGTGCATTGCTACGGCGTGACCTCCTGCAAAGGCATGAACGACTGCAAGACCGCTGAAAACGCCTGCAAAGGCCAGGCTGTCTGCAAGGGCCATGGCTTCAAGGCAATGACCAAGGCCGCTTGCGATGCGGCTGGCGGCAAAGTCGGCGAGTAACCGCGAATACGTGATCCCGCAGCGGTGTGCACGTCGCTGCGGACACTTTCCAGGAGTTCGTCATGTCGGTATCGGTTCCTTGCCTGGGCTACGGCCTGGGGCTACGTAGTCATTACTATCAACACATCATCGAGCAGTCGCCGGAGGTGGACTGGTTCGAAATCGTCTCCGAGAATTATCTGGTCCAGGGCGGCAAGGCCCTGTACTACCTGGACGCCATCGCCGAGCGTTATCCGCTGGTGATGCATGGGGTGTCCCTGTCCATTGGCGGCCCCCATCCCCTCGATAGGGACTACCTCAAGCAACTCAAGCAATTGGCCGACCGAGTCAAGCCGGCATGGGTCTCCGATCACCTGTGCTGGAGCCGGGGCAACGCCCATCAGCTGCATGACTTGTTGCCGCTGCCCTACACCGAAGAAAGTCTCTACCACGTCGCCACCCGTGTGCGGCAGGTACAGGCGGTGCTGGAGCGGCCGCTGGTATTGGAAAATGTCTCCAGCTATGTGCGATCCAAGGCCGATGAATTCACCGAGTGGGAATTTCTCAGCGCCTTGAGCCACCTCAGCGGTTGCGAGCTGCTGTTGGACGTCAACAACGTGTATGTCAGCTCGCGCAACCATGGCTTCGACGCCTGGACCTTTATCCGCAACCTGCCGCCGCAGAGCATCCGCCAACTGCATTTGGCCGGGCATATGGACTACGGCGACTACGTGGTCGATACCCATGACCATCCGGTGTGTGATCCGGTGTGGCAGCTGTTTCAACAGACACTGGAACACCTGGGGCCAGTGGCGACGTTGCTGGAGCGCGATGACCATTTCCCGCCGTTTGCCGAGCTGCTCGACGAGTTGGGCAAGGCCCGTGAGTTGGGGGCGGATGCCTTGGCCCGGAGGTCGCTATGCGCCTGACCGACTGGCAACTGGCGTTTGAACGGCATTTATTGGCAGACGCCGACGACACTGGCTTTGCCGGCACCTTGATCGGTGGCCCGACACTGGATGTCGACACCGGCCTGGCGATCTACCACAACGCCTATCGGGCCCGTTTGCTGGAAGTGATGCAGGGGGATTTCCCGGCGGTGTGGCATTGGCTGGGGGACGACGAGTTTGCCGGGCTGGTGGCGGCCTATGTGCAGTGCTATCCATCCACGCATTTCAGCCTGCGCTGGCTGGGGCAACGGTTTGCAGACTTTATCGACGAGCATCTGGTCGCCGAACAAGCCGCCCCCCTGGTGGAGCTGGCGCGCCTGGAATGGGCCTTTACCCTGGCGTTTGATGCGCCTGCGGGCCAACCCCTGACTCTTGAAGACATGGCCCTGCTGGCGCCCGAGGCCTGGCCGTTATTGCAGGTTGAGTGGGCGCCGGCGGTGCAGCAAGTGCTGTGTCGCTTCAACAGCCTGCAGATCTGGCGTGCGGTCAAGGCGCAGGCTGGGTTTCCCGGTAGCCAGGCGTTGCCGCTGGCCGAGGTGTGCCTGATCTGGCGTAACCAACAGGTGTGCCGTTACCGGAGCCTGGAGCCTGCAGAGGCGTACGCCCTGGCCGGGATGGCCGACAGCGGGTGGAGTTTTTCAGAACTGTGCGCGGAATTGGCAGTCACTTATCAAGAGGGCGCGCCGCTGCAAGCTGTCACGTGGTTGAAACAGTGGGTTGAGGACGGTTTGCTGCAACGTCGGGCACCATAAAAGGGCGTTATCGAACCGATAGCCTGCTACTTTTTGTGGATGGTCTACCCTCATTTCGGACGTCTGAAACAAGGGGGGACTACTCATGCTCGCGCAACTTCCACCGGCCTTACAGAATCTTCAGCTACCGCTGCGTCTGCGACTCTGGGATGGCCATGAATTCAACCTGGGCCCGGAGCCCAGCGTTACCATCGTGGTCAAGGATCCGGTGATGGTGACGCAACTGACCCACCCCACGCTCGATTCTCTGGGCGCTGCTTTCGTTGAAGGCAAACTGGAGCTGGAAGGCTCGATCAGCGATGTGATCCGGGTGTGTGACGAATTGAGCCACGCCCTGCTCGAGGAGGACGAGCACGCCGGCCCGGTGCGTTCGATTCACGACAAGGCTACGGATGCGGCCGCGATTTCCTACCACTATGACCTGTCGAATGAGTTCTACCAGCTCTGGCTGGACCGCGACATGGCCTATTCCTGCGGTTACTTCGAGACCGGCAGCGAATCCCTCGACCAAGCCCAGCAAGACAAATTCCGCCACCTGTGCCGCAAGCTACGCCTGCAGCCTGGGGAGTACCTGCTGGATGTCGGTTGTGGCTGGGGCGGGTTGGCGCGTTATGCGGCCCGCGAGTTCGGGGTCAAGGTGTTCGGCATCACCCTGAGCAAGGAACAATTGGCACTGGCCAAGGAGCGGGTAATCGCTGAGGGCCTGGAAGACCTGGTTGAGTTGAAATTGCTCGACTACCGCGACCTGCCCCAGGACGGGCGGTTCGACAAAGTCGTCAGCGTCGGCATGTTCGAGCACGTCGGCCACGCCAACCTGGCGCAGTACTGCCAGACCCTGTTCGGCGCCGTACGTGAAGGGGGGCTGGTGCTCAACCATGGCATCACCGCCAAACATACCGATGGCCGCCCGGTGGGGCGCGGTGCCGGCGAGTTTATCGAGCGTTACGTGTTCCCCAATGGTGAGCTGCCGCACCTGGTGATGATCAGCGCCGAAATCAGCGAAGTCGGCCTGGAAGTGGTCGACGTGGAAAGCCTGCGCCTGCATTACGCACGAACCCTCGACCACTGGAGCGAACGCCTGGAAGACAACTTGGAGGCGGCGGCAAAAATGGTCCCGGCCCAGGCACTGCGTATCTGGCGCCTGTACCTGGCGGGTTGCGCCTATGCGTTTGCGCGTGGGTGGATCAACCTGCACCAGATCCTGGCGGTCAAGCCCCATGCCGATGGCAGCCATGAGTTGCCGTGGACGCGGGAAGATCTCTACCGCTGAGCCAACCGATGGCTGAGTGTGGGAGCTGGCAAGCCAGCTCCCACCTTCTGTCCGGCGCAATTTATAAGATAGGGGAAATCAGCCGCGCCACGCGCATGCCCAGTTGCTGCAGGCGGCGGGTCTGCTGGCTTTCTTCCTGGCTGGTTTCGTGGGCCTGGGCGAAGTCATCCAGCAGCATGTGTTCCACCTCGCTGGCGAAGGCTTCGTCGACTGTCAGCAACATCACTTCGAAGTTGAGGCGGAACGAACGGTTGTCCAGGTTCGCACTGCCGATGGCGCTGATTTCCCGATCTACCAGCACCACTTTCTGATGCAAAAACCCCGGTTTGTAGCGGAACACCCGGACCCCGGCGCGCACCGCTTCAATCGCGTACAGGCTGGAGGCGGCGTACACAATGCGATGGTCGGGGCGTGACGGCAGCAGCAACCGCACGTCCACGCCACGCAACACCGCCAGGCGCAGCGCGGCGAATACCGCTTCATCGGGGATGAAATACGGGCTGGTGATCCACACCCGCTCAGTCGCCGCATGAATGGCTTCGACGAAAAACAGCGAACAGGTTTCATACGGGTCCGCCGGACCGCTGGCCAGCAATTGGCAGAGCACGCCGTCATCGGCATAGGTATCGGGCAGGATCAGCGGCGGCAGTTCGCGCGCGGCCCAGAACCAGTCTTCGGCAAACGATTCTTGCAGGCACGCCACCACGGGGCCGCTGACTTGCACATGGGTGTCGCGCCAGGGGGCGAGCGGCGGCTTCTTGCCCATGTATTCGTCGCCGACGTTATGCCCGCCGACAAAACCGGTCAGGCCATCGACCACGACAATCTTGCGGTGGTTACGGAAATTCACCTGAAAGCGATTGAGCCAGCCGCTGCGGGTGGCAAACGCCTTGATCTGCACCCCGGCATCGCGCAGCGATTGCACATAGCGGTGGGGCAGGGAGTGGCTGCCGATGCGGTCATACAGCACGTAGATGGCCACACCTTCGGCGGCCTTGGCCCTGAGCAGTGCATGCAGTTGGCGCCCCAGTTCATCGTCATGAATGATGAAGAACTGCACCAACACGGCAGTCTTGGCGGCGCGGATGGCGTCGAAGATGGCGCTGAAGGTGGCGTCGCCATTGACCAGCAAACGCACCTGGTTGTTCGCCAGACACGGCATGCGTCCCAGCTTGGGCATGGCGCGCAGGGAGGCGTAGGCCAGGGAGTTACGCGCAGCCAGGGCTTCTTCGACCCAAGGGCGCCAGTTCAACTCAGTGATTGCCTTGTGCATTTCCTGGTTGGCCTGGCGCCGCGCCTGGATATAGGCGTCGAAGCTGCTGCGGCCAAAGATCAGGTAGGGGATCAGCGTCAGGTACGGCATGAACATCAGCGACAGTGCCCAGGCGATTGAGCCTTGGGCGGTACGCACGGTGAGCACCGCGTGCAGGGCAGCCAGCGAGCCGAGAAAATGCAGGGTTGCGATGAAGTAGCCAAGCAAGTGCGGGCCGAAGAAATCCATGGGCAACGGTACTCCTGACAATCCAATGCGTAACAGACCATGTTCGGCGGCGATTGTCGCTATTTTATTGAGCATGCAACGCCGACCACTTTACGACGTCTAACGCCGACAATTACCCAGGAGTTACCCGATGAATGCTCGTCTGCTTGGTTTGGCCATGGTTGTTGGTTTGACGCTGCCGGTGGCAGCGCAGGCGCAGATGTTGGCGCCGGGCTTGTGGGAATTGACCACCAGCAATATGAAAGTCGATAACCAGAATCTGCCGGACTTGTCGTTGATCCTCGGTCAACTGAAGCAACAGATGACCCCGGAACAACGCGCAATGCTGGAAAAACAAGGCATCACCATGGCTGGCAAGGGCGTGCAGGTCTGCCTGACCCCGGCCCAGGTGGCCTCTGATTCCATCCCGCTGACCGACCCGCAATCGGGTTGCAAGCAAGAGGTCACAGACAAGACCGGCAACCAGTGGAAATTCCGCTTCAGTTGCCCGAAAGCCCAGGGCACTGGCGTGGCCACGTTCCAGAGCCAGAAGGCGTTCACCACCACGGTCAACGGTACTTTCAATGCCACCGGCGTGCAGCAGAACGGCAGCCTCGACACCCATGCGCAGTGGCTGGGCAACGACTGTGGCACGGTCAAACCCCGGGCCTGAACGGCTCCTGGGTTTTAGCGCAGAAAATGCAGGGGCAGCCCCTGGCAACTGTCGATCACCTGCCCCTGGTGCCAGGCCACATGGCCTGACACCAGAGTAGTGCTGACGCTATGGCGAAAGCTGCGCTCGGCAAAGGGTGTCCAGCCGCAGCGGGCGAGGATCGGTTGGCTGCTCACCGGTTTGCCTTCGGGCTCGGGTTTGATCAGCACCAGGTCGGCCCAGTAGCCCTCGCGCAGGTACCCCCGGTCGGGAATGGCGAACAGGTCGGCAACGCGATGACTGGTTTTCGCCACCAATGTGGTCAGGGGCAACAGGCCGTCCGCCACCAACTCCATCAATGCCGGTAGCGCATGTTGCACCAGGGGTAACCCCGCTGGTGCCTCGCGGTACGGCCGCTGTTTTTGCTCCCATGTATGAGGCGCGTGGTCGGTGCCGATCACATCCAGGCGATTGCTCAGCAGTGCCAGGCGCAGGGCATTGCGGTCGGCCCGGGTTTTGATCGCCGGGTTGCATTTGATCTGGTGGCCGAGGCGGGCGTAGTCGCGGTCGTCGAACAGTAAGTGGTGCACGCACACTTCTGCCGTGATGCGTTTTTCTGCCAGCGGTTTATCTTCAAATAACGACAGTTCCCGGGCGCTGGTCAGGTGCAGCACATGCAAGCGCGTGCCGTGGCGGCGCGCCAGCTCCACGGCCAGGGACGAGGAGCGATAGCAGGCTTCGGCATCGCGGATCAGCGGGTGGGCGACGGCGGGGATCGCCTCGCCAAACCGGTTTCGCAAGCGTTGTTCATTGGCCTGGATGCTCGGCGTGTGCTCGCAATGGGCGAGGAGAATGGTCGGCACCTCAGCAAATAAACGCTCCAGGACGCGTGGATCATCCACCAGCATATTGCCGGTGGAGGCGCCCATAAACACTTTGATCCCGGCGACCTGCCGCGGATCAAGGGCAGCCACGGTGTCGAGGTTGTCGTTGCTGACACCAAAGTGAAACCCGTAATTGGCTACCGAGTGCAGTGCGGCGCGGCGTTTTTTGTCGGCCAGAGCTTCCAGGGTCAAGGTCGCGGGCTGGGTGTTGGGCATATCCATGAAACTGGTAATGCCCCCGGCCACTGCGGCGCGGGACTCGCTGTAAAAACTGCCTTTGTCCGGCGCGCCAGGTTCGCGGAAATGCACCTGGTCGTCGATCATGCCCGGCAGCAGCCATTGGCCTTGGGCATCAATCTCAATCTCGGCCGTTTGCCCCTGGATGCTGCTGGCGATTTTTTCGATACGGCCATTGGCGACCAGCACGTCGGCATCGAATTCCTGGCCTTCATTCACCAGGCGGGCGTTGCGGATCAGCAAGCGGCTCATGTTTAGAACTCGTTTTGCAGGGCTTTGTAGCCGCGCACCAGGTCGACATTGGTACGCGCCACGTCTTCGGAAAACTCCGATGCGCTGATGCTCACGGGCGGGAACTGCGACAGATCGGTGTTGGGGCCGATGCGCGTGGTGGACGGCACATAGAACGCGGCGGGCAAGTCGCGGCCATCGACCACCGAGTTATGCCGCACCACGCAGCCATCACCGACCACACAGTTGAACAGCACACTGTTGAAGCCGATAAACACCCGGTCGCCGACAGTGCAGGGGCCGTGGACAATCGAGCGATGGGCGATCGAGCTGAACTCGCCGATAGTCACCGCCGCACCGGATTTGGAGTGGATCACCACGCCGTCCTGGATATTGGAATTGGCGCCGATGGTGATCGGGTCCATGTCGCCGGTGGCATCGACTTCGTCGGCGCGGATCACCGCATAGGGGCCGACAAATACATTCTCGCCGATGATCACCTTGCCGCAGATGATCGCGGTTTTATCGACGTAGGCCGACTCGGCAATGACCGGCAGATCGCCGGAAGGGTTCTTGCGGATCATGCTGTAGGTTCCTTGAGAGGCGCGGTGATGATGTGCACTTGATCGTTTTCGATAGCGTTGTAAAAACAGGTGGGTCGGCCGGTGTGACAGGCAGGACCTTGTTGGTCGACGATCAGCAACACGGCATCGCCGTCGCAATCCAGGCGTGCTTCGATCAACTGCTGCTGGTGGCCAGAGCTTTCGCCTTTGCGCCACAACTGCTGGCGCGAGCGTGACCAGTAGCAGACCTGGCCGCTGGCGAGGGTCTCGTCGAGGGCCTGGCGGTTCATCCAGGCCAGCATCAACACTGCGCCGCTGCCGTGTTGCTGGGCGATGGCGGCGATCAGGCCGTCACTGTTCCACGGCAGGGCATCCAATACGGGGGCCAGGGGAAAACGGCTACCCACGGCTGCCGCTTCCAGGTCGAGCATCGTCAGTTTCATGGGGTGCCCGAGGCGCCTCTCGTCCAATGGCTTTCGGCCACGGCGTCATGGGCGTGCAGGCTTTCGGCGTGGATGACTTTGAGTTGAATGGCTTGCACCGCATCCGAGCGTTTCAGTGCCAGGTTCAGGCGGCGCGCGGCGTCTTCGCAAAACATCAGGTTCTGGCCGTTGGCGAGGGCGAACGCCTGTTCATCAGCGCGCTTTACAGCGGTTTGTACGGCGGTGCCGAGGGCTGCTTCGGCCTGGTCGATCAAGGCCGTCAGGGGCAAGGCTTGGACGTCGGGCTGCAGATGGACCTGCAACAGCGCACTGCTGCGTTGGCTATGGGGCGTGGCGACGATGCCATTGGCACTGCCAAGCCAGGCCAGTACATCTTCGTGTTGCAACGACTTGTTGCCGAAGTGATCAACAAATTGCTGTTGAATCAACTGCCTGGCGAGGGCCGCAGAGCATGGGCAGGTGGAAGAGTAGGTCACGTCAATTTTTAGTTCCACGTGGAACATCTGTTTTTCCAGACGCGCTTCGATGGTCACCGGGTAAGTCTTCCAGCCCGATAGCGGGCTGACCAACGCCGGGCGTTTGAGCAGCAAATCGGTGTGAATCCGCAGGTAGGCGCTGCTCGATAACCCTTCATGGCTATCGAGAAATCGCTGCAACACCTGACGCAGCAGCGCCGGTTGCAAGTCTTGTTGCTCGAGCATTTCCAACGCCAGGTACAGGCGCGACATATGAATGCCCCGCGCCTCGCCGTCATCCAGGCTCACGCCGGCATCGGCCTTGGCACTCAAACGTTGGCCGTCGATCAGGATGGGAAGAGCAATGCCGCACATACCCACCCAGTCGAGGGGCAAGGCTTGGCGAGAAGCCTGCGCGGCGATATCGGGCAGAGTCAGCGCATTCATGAGAAGGTCCATCGTTGAAGATAATCCAACATGTTATAGTATAACAATTAGATCGACGATGATTTTTCTACGACCGCTCTAGCACCCGCTGATACGGCTGCAGGTGAACTTGGCGCTGGAGCCTCCGGAACTGGAGAACCGGTTGATCGTGGTCCAGCCCACACGCCGTGTGTAGCCGACCCACGCCTCACCGTCTGAGGCCAGACCGGTAAAGAACGTCAATTGGCCGTAGCGGCTATTGGTCTGCGCCCAGTAACGCTTGCCGATCACCTCGAATCCGCGCAAATACGTGGTGTTGCCCGCGGTTGTGACACTGTAGGCATTGCCCTGGGCATCGACACAGGCCAGCAGGGTGGCGCTGCGGGTGCACGTGGCCAGGGGGCTGGCTACTTGGGCGCCGGCCTGGGTCGCTACCAGCAGCAACACACCGCATAACAGGGATTTCATCGCGTTTCTCGGGGCCTGGAGGCGTTCAAGGATTGCGCCCTTCGTCGTGACGGGCAAGAGGGGATTAGCTTATTTGCATTGTTATACTATAACATCAAAATACAGCCTGACCCGTGAACCGACCTGATGACTGAACAAGACCTGCTCGCTCAACCACCTGCTGATTATATGAACGAGGCCCAGCAGGCCTTTTTCCGCGAGCTGTTGTTGGCTCAGCGCTATGACCTGCAAGCGCGCATCGAAGCCGAGTTCATCGTGCTGCGCGAGCAGGAGCCCCATAGCGATCCCGCCGATGTCGGCAGCGCCGAAGAACAGCGCCAATGGCAACTGCGTCTGCTGGAGCGGGAAAAGAAGCTGCTGGACAAGATCGACGAGGCCCTTGAGCACCTCGCCCGTGGTGAGTACGGCTGGTGCCGTGAGACAGGCGAGCCGATTGGCCTCAAGCGCCTGTTGCTGCGGCCCACGGCCACCCTGTGTATTGAAGCCAAAGAACGTGAAGAGCTGCGCGAACGCCATCAACGGGCGATTTGACCGGCCAACCTGATGAGGAACACCCGATGACCGACCGTCTACCCGTAACCGTGCTGTCCGGCTTTCTCGGCGCCGGTAAAAGCACGCTGCTCAATTACGTCCTGCGCAACCGCGAAAACCTGCGAGTGGCGGTGATCGTCAACGATATGAGCGAAATCAACATTGATGGCGCTGCGGTACAGCGCGACGTCAGCCTCAATCGCGCCGAAGAAAAACTGGTGGAAATGAGCAACGGCTGCATCTGCTGCACTTTGCGCGAAGACTTGCTCGTTGAGGTCGGAAAGCTCGCCAGGGAGGGTCGGTTCGACTACCTGCTGATCGAATCCACTGGCATTTCCGAACCGCTGCCCGTGGCAGAAACCTTCACCTTTCGCGATGAAAACGGTCAGAGCCTGGCCGACATTGCGCGTCTGGACACCATGGTCACCGTGGTCGACGGCATGAACTTCCTGCTCGACTACCAAGCCGCCGAAAGCCTGGCGTCACGGGGCGAAACCCTGGGTGAAGATGATGAACGTTCCATCACCGACCTGTTGATCGAGCAGATCGAGTTTGCCGACGTCATCCTTATCAGCAAGATCGACCTGATCAGCAGCCACGAACGTGAAGAACTGGTGGCCATCCTTGAACGCCTGAATGCCCAGGCGCGCATCATTCCCATGGTCATGGGCGAAGTGCCGCTGGCCGAGATCCTCAATACCGGGCGTTTTGACTTCGAGCGCGCGGCCCAGGCGCCGGGCTGGCTGCAGGAACTGCGCGGCGAACATGTGCCGGAGACTGAAGAATATGGCATCGCCTCCACGGCCTATCGGGCGCGCCGGCCATTCCATCCTCAGCGTTTTTTCGACTTTATCGACCGCCCGTGGGTCAACGGCAGGCTGCTGCGCTCCAAGGGATTTTTCTGGCTGGCCAGCAAACATCGCGACGCCGGCAGTTGGTCCCAGGCCGGTGGCTTGATGCGCCATGGTTTTGCCGGTCGCTGGTGGCGCTTTGTGCCCAAGAGCCAATGGCCCGAGGACCAGCAAAGCGTCGCGGCGATCATGGAGAACTGGCAACCGAGCACCGGCGATTGCCGCCAGGAACTGGTGTTTATCGGGCAGAACATCGACTTCGTGCGCCTGCGCGCGGAGTTGGATGCGTGCCTGCTGACCGACGATGAAATGGCCCAGGGCGTCGAAGGTTGGCGCCTGCTGGTCGATCCTTTTGGCCCTTGGTATGAGGAGGCAGCCGCCTGATGTTGGCCCCTGTGATTCAACTGCGCCCGGTGATTCGCCAGACCCGTGGTGAAACCCCGTTGGCGCTCGCCGATATCCTCGATAACGGGGTGAACCTGGCGCTGTGGCAGCGCCAGTTGCCGCTGCATATCGCCGAGTTTGGTGCGTTGCTGGTCTCGCTGAACGAGCCGCTGGCAGAATCGCTGGTGGTTGAGTTGGACAGTGAAGATGCTGAGCCCAACTTGCAGGGCTTGGCCGCAGGTTGTCGTGACCTTGAAGGCTACGACGGGTTTATCGCCGATGTGGCATGGCTGGTCAGCGCCTTTGCCTGCCTGCTGGGCGCCAAGCGTATTGGCGTGCGGTTAAGGCTGTTGGACAAGGCCATGTGCCCGCGTTTTCACGTCGATCATGTGCCCGTGCGCTTGATCACCACCTATGCCGGTATCGGCAGCCAATGGTTGCGCGAAGGGGTGATGGACCGACGTCAGTTGAGTCAGGCGGACGCGGAGCCCACCGAGCGCATCGAACAGATCCACTGCGGTGAAGTCGCCCTGCTCAAAGGCGAAAAGTGGCGTGGCAATGAAGGCTACGGCTTGATTCATCGTTCGCCGGCGCTGGCCGCCAATGAACGACGGCTGATTCTGACGCTGGATTGGCTGGCATAACCGGGTAGGATCAATCGTCTCTACACGGCCTGAATAATGTCCACGATGCTGCAGAATATTCCCACGCATGTGATTGCCGGCCCCTTGGGGGCTGGCAAGACCAGCTTGATCAAGCACCTGTTCACCCAGCGCCCGGCCAATGAGCGTTGGGCGGTGTTGATCAATGAGTTCGGGCAGATTGGCCTGGATGCTGCGCTGCTGACCCTGGATGACGACGGTATTGCCATCGGCGAAGTGGCCGGTGGCTGTTTGTGCTGTGTGAATGGTGCGCCATTCCAGATAGGGCTAGGTCGCCTGCTGCGTAAGGCCAAGCCGGACCGCCTGTTTATCGAACCCTCAGGGTTGGGGCACCCGGCGCAATTGCTGGCGCAGTTGCGCCAGGCGCCCTGGCAAACCGTGCTGGCCGTCCAGCCTTGTGTGCTGGTCCTGGATGCCCAGGCACTGGCGGCAGGCAGACCGTTGCCCGACGCGCAACGCGAGGCATTGGCCAGTGCCGGGTTGCTGGTGCTGAACAAGGAAGAAGGGCTGGATGCCGCGCAACGCAGCGTTATCGAAAACACATTACCAGCCTGCGAGGTTTACTGGACTCGACAGGCGCAACTGCCATTGGTCCGCCTGCCAGGGTTCGGCGCACAGGCTGGAGCGCCTGTGGATAACTTTGAAATGCCCAAGGGGTTGACGCAAATCCCGGCAATCTGGAGCGATCCGTGCGTGCCGATTTGCCTGCACCAGGCGCAGGCAGGCGGCTGGAGCATCGGTTGGCGCTGGCACCCGAGCCAGCAGTTCGATCCCGCGTTGCTGCGGCAATGGTTGCAGGGCCTGGACTGGCGCCGTGCCAAATTGGTTATCCACAGCGCCGATGGTTGGGTTTCGGCCAACGCTGTGGATAACACCATGCTCACTTGGCAGCCCAGCGAATGGCGCCGGGACTCACGCATCGAGCTGATCTTCAGCGAAAAGCAGGACGTGGCAGAACTGCAAAAGGCCCTGGCCGCTTGCCGTCAGTGACGGCTCTTGCCGTGCTCCTGACGCCACTGGCTCAGTTCAATCACTTCGGCGCTGGGCGGCGGGGTCTTTATTTCAAACGGGTAGGGCGCCAGTTCGATCTGCGCACTGTGGGCCCCAAACTGGGTGATGGTGCCAGGGTGGCGGGCCTCACCGGTCACGGTGAACTCAAAGTTGTAGACCCGCGCCAAACGCCGGCGGCCGCTGGCGTCCTTGACGAAGCCGATGCGTTTCAAGGCCACGGCGCCGTCGAGCAATTCGATGTCGAGCTTGGCGCAATGCTGTTTGACCCTCTCCAGCGCACGCTCGCGCAAGCCGTGGTTGTGCCACACCCAGGCGGCAGCCGCCGCCACTAGCATCAGCACAAAGATATTTCCCAGGGTCAGCATGCGATTTGCTCCAACAAAGTAAGGCCAGCTTAACTGTGTCTCCGGTCTGTCGTACAGGATGCTTTTAGTCGCATACTGCGCGGCCAGAATTCAACGGTTTTACGGAAGTTTCCTGCATGAAACGCACACCTCATCTGCTTGCGATCCAGTCCCATGTGGTCTTCGGCCATGCCGGCAACAGCGCCGCCGTATTTCCCATGCAGCGAGTGGGGGTGAATGTCTGGCCGCTCAACACCGTGCAGTTCTCCAACCATACCCAGTATGGCCACTGGGCGGGAGAAGTGTTGGCGCCGCAGCAAATTCCGGCGCTGGTGGAGGGGATTGCGGCGATTGGCGAACTGGGCAACTGCGATGCGGTGCTGTCCGGCTACCTGGGCAGCGCCGCCCAGGGGCGGGCGATCCTGAGCGGTGTGGCGCGGATCAAGGCGATCAACCCCAGGGCCCTGTACCTGTGCGACCCAGTGATGGGCCATCCGGAAAAAGGCTGCATCGTACCCCAGGAAGTCAGTGATTTTTTGCTGGACGAAGCGGTGGCCATGGCCGACTTCCTGTGCCCCAACCAACTGGAGCTGGATAGCTTTTGCGGGCGTAAACCGCAGTCGCTGTTCGATTGCCTGGGCATGGCGCGCGCCCTGCTGGCGCGTGGGCCCAAAGCGGTGCTGGTCAAGCACCTGGACTACCCGGGCAAGCTGGCGGATGGTTTCGAAATGCTGCTGGTGACGGCCGAAGGCAGCTGGCACCTGCGCCGGCCGCTGCTGGCATTTGCGCGCCAGCCGGTGGGGGTGGGCGACCTGACATCGGGCCTGTTCCTGGCGCGGGTGCTGCTGGGCGACAGCCTGCTGGCCGCGTTCGAGTTCACGGCGTCGGCTGTGCATGAAGTGCTGCTGGAAACCCAGGCATGCGCCAGTTACGAGTTGGAATTGGTACGGGCCCAGGACCGCATCGCCCATCCGCGCGTGCGCTTTGAAGCCACGCCGATCAGTCTGTAACACCCAAAATCCCCCTGTAGGAACTGGCAAGCCAGCCCCTACAGGGGGATTGTGTTTTACAGCGCGTCGGCTTTGATTTCCTGGTAGCGCTTCTCCAGCTCCTGGCGAATCTGCCGGCGCTGTTTGCCCTGGATAAACCGGCGCTTGTCTTCACTGTTCTGTGGCTGCAACGCTGGCACGGCGGCCGGTTTGCGGGCGTCGTCGACGGCAACCATGGTGAAGAAGCAACTGTTGGTATGGCGCACCGAGCGCTCGCGGATGTTCTCGGTGACCACCTTGATCCCCACTTCCATCGACGTGTTGCCGGTGTAGTTGACCGAAGCCAAAAATGTCACCAGTTCGCCCACATGAATCGGCTCACGAAAAATCACCTGGTCCACCGACAGTGTGACGACATAGCGGCCGGCATAACGGCTGGCGCAGGCGTAGGCCACTTCGTCGAGGTACTTGAGCAGGGTACCGCCGTGGACATTGCCTGAGAAATTGGCCATGTCAGGGGTCATCAATACCGTCATCGACAGCTGGGCGTTTCCGGGTTCCATAGCACACTCACGGTTGTAGGCATTGGTTGGGGGGGGGGCACCTCTGCGGATGCTCGAATCATTACAGCGCCATCCCTAACGGGACGCCGGGACGGGGCTTGCCGTCACGCCCAGGGCGATCTGTTTCCATATATTGCACCGGCTTTCTGCCGCAAGTCGCGGTGTTACCCTTGAAAAGCCCATTTCAAGGGCATTTCTTACGAATAAGGCAGACTTTTCCTTCCGCATATTGCGCGCCGTTGTGGCGGCTGCCTGGAATTCGGGACAGTGCCAGTACCCTCAAGGAGCCCCTCGCCATGCACGCCATCAGTTTTATCCAGGACTTGGCCGTGATCATGCTCGTGGCAGGGGTGGTGACCATCCTGTTCCATCGCTTCAAGCAGCCGGTCGTCCTGGGGTACATCGTCGCCGGCTTTATCATCGGCCCGCACACCCCGCCTTTCGGCCTGATCCACGACGAAGACACCATCAAGACCCTGGCCGAGCTGGGGGTGATTTTCCTGATGTTCTGCCTGGGCCTGGAGTTCAGCCTACGCAAGCTGTTCAAGGTCGGCGCCACGGCGTTTATCGCGGCCTTCCTGGAAATCATCCTGATGATCTGGATTGGCTATGAAATTGGCCAATGGTTCGACTGGAACACCATGGATTCACTGTTCCTCGGTGCGATCCTGGCGATTTCCTCGACCACCATCATCGTCAAGGCGCTCAACGACCTGAAGATGAAAAACCAGCGCTTTGCCCAACTGATCTTTGGCGTGCTGATCGTCGAGGACATCCTGGGCATCGGCATCATCGCCTTGTTATCAAGCATCGCCGTCAGCGGCACGGTCAGCTCCGGCGAGGTATTTTCCACGGTCGGCAAGCTCTCACTGTTCATGATCGTGGCCCTGGTGATTGGCATTTTGCTGGTGCCACGCCTGCTGGCCTACGTGGCCAAGTTTGAAAGCAACGAGATGCTGCTGATCACCGTCCTGGGCCTGTGTTTTGGCTTCTGCCTGCTGGTGGTCAAGCTGGAGTACAGCATGGTGCTGGGCGCCTTCCTGATCGGTGCGATCATGGCCGAGTCCCGGCAGTTGCTGAAAATAGAACGCCTGATCGAACCGGTTCGCGACATGTTCAGTGCCATCTTCTTCGTTGCCATAGGCTTGATGATCGACCCGCAGATCCTGCTGCAATACGCGTGGCCAATTGCGGTGATTACTGTGGCCGTGGTGCTGGGCAAGATGCTGTCCTGTGGCCTTGGCGCGTTTATCGCCGGTAATGACGGCCGCACCTCGTTGCGGGTGGGCATGGGCCTGTCACAGATCGGCGAATTTTCTTTCATTATTGCGGCGCTGGGGATGACCTTGCAGGTCACCAGCGACTTTCTCTACCCGGTGGCGGTGGCCGTTTCCGCCATCACTACGTTGCTCACGCCATACCTTATTCGTGGCGCCGACCCATTGTCCTTGAAGATCGCGGCTGTGATGCCACAGCGTCTGAGCCGGGTGTTTGGCATGTATGGCGAATGGCTGCGCAGCATTTCGCCCCAGGGCGAAGGCGCGATGCTGGCGTCGATGATCCGCAAGATCATCTTGCAGGTAGGGGTAAACCTGGCGCTGGTGGTGGCGATCTTCTTTACCGGCAGCTTTTTCGCCGCGCGCATTGGAGGGTATCTGGAAGGCTGGATCAGTGATCCGAGCTGGCAGAAGGCATTGATCTGGGGTGGTGCGTTGCTACTGTCGCTGCCGTTTCTGATTGCCGCGTATCGCAAGCTCAAGGCGCTGTCGATGCTGCTGGCGGAAATGAGCGTGAAGCCGGAAATGGCTGGGCGCCATACCCAACGTGTACGGCGGGTGATTGCCGAACTGATCCCGATTCTCTCGCTGCTGGTGATCTTCCTGCTATTGGCGGCCTTGTCGGCCAGTATTTTGCCGACCAACAAGTTGCTGGTATTGATTGCGGTGGTGACGGCCGCAGTGGCTGCCGTGCTCTGGCGCTGGTTCATCCGCATCCATACGCGCATGCAAGTGGCCTTGCTGGAAACCCTGGATAATCACAAGGACACGCCGGAGCATTGAGCGTATGTGGCGAGGGGGCTTTGCACACCGCCCCCTTGTCACTGGTTTTGGCTCAGCTTTCCAGCCACACGTCCCGCGCCCAGTGCCACACCGATTCCCATGACTCTTCGGTTACCAGTTCTTCTTCGCCGGACCACAAGACCACCGTGCCGTCTTCTTCGACGCAGTAGTAGTCGTCGCCATCCTGGCAAATCGGGATCAGTTCGCGAGGCACGCCGATATCCCAGGCATTGGCGGCGACTTCCGGCAGGTAAGTGTGGGACTGGGGGTCGGTGATGGTCACCGGTTCCAGGCTGCCATACACCACATCGCTGACGGTCAGTAGGAATTCCTTGAACACAAACGGGATGTTGATAAACAGCTGTTCTTCGACTTCCACCAACTGGTCTTCGTCGGGCAGTTCCAGAGGAACCGGTACCGGTTCGTTGGCTTCACGCAATTGTTCGATAACTTCTTCCACGGCCGGGATCCTCATGCTAAATGGCGCGGTTTATAGGGGCGTTTTATACAGTAGCTCGCTATAAGTGCAACCGCGAAATAGAAAACCCGGGGTTATTGGTTAAAACTGCTTTTCCAGCTTTAGGCTGATGCTGTTTTTATCGTAGGAATAAAGCCAGTCGACATTGCTGACGACCTTGTTGTACTTGACCGTCAGACTGGGCACCACATCCATCACCGCCAGGCGTGGGGCGCGCAGGATAAAGGTGTAGCCCTGTTCATCGTCGTTGCGTCGCTCATCGACAATGGCGCTGTAGGCATCGTATTGGCGCTGGCGGTATGAGGCGAACAGCACAGCGCTGACGCCCACCTCGAAATCCTTGGCGACGCCCAGTCGCACACCTTTTTGCAGGTAAGCCTGGGTGCTGTCCCGGGCGTTGCGCTGGCTCAGGTCCACGCCGCCGAACAACGTCCAGCGCTGGGGCAGGGCCTGCCACAGAGTGGCGTAGAAAGAACTGATGCCGCCGTCGAGGTTGCTATTGATTTCGTGTTTGTAGGCCATGTCCTTGTATTCGCCTTCCAGCTTGAACATCCGCGTGGCTGACAGCGTGTGAATCCATTCGCCGCGCAGCCCCCAGGCGCTGTACATGGCGTTGTCGGCGATGGTGTTGAATTCATAGGATGGCCCGAGGGCGTACTGGTTTTTCGCATCGTGATAGCTGTAGCCGGCGTTGTTGATAATTGTGCTTTCGTTGTACTTGCTCTCCTTTTCATACGCCTGGCCGTACAACAGCGAGCGCATGAACACCCCGTGATGGCCGCTAAGGGCGATGCGCTTGTTGAGCGTTGCCTCGTAATCGGTGCCGTGGGCAGACACAGCCTTGGGCAGCGAGCGTTGGACCAGAATGGTTTCTTCGGCAGTGACATAGCGATACGTCACTGTGCTTTCGGGGGACTGGTTGAGATTTTTGCCCCAGGTCGGGCCGATGGCGAAGGAGCCTTGCCAGTCTTCACGGTGATCCAGGGCCTGCTTGAAACTGTCGACGGTCTTGCCCAGGCCCATGGCCTGCGCGTCGGAGGGGCTGAGGCCACTACTGATCTGCTGGAATACGGCGTTGGACTCGCCATCCTTGCGGTTTTCGAACAGCACCCGCGCCAGCTCCAGGCGGCCCGGCAGGAAGTCGGACTGTATCGCCAGCAATTCGTGGTAATAATCTTCGGCTTGCTCCAGGTCGCCATCGGCGCGGGCCAGGCCACCCTTGGCATAGGCGGTGAGCATCGGGTCGTGGCCGGGCAGGGCGGTGTAGCGCTTGAGGTAGTCCCTGGCTTGGGACCAGTTATGGCGCGAGATCGACACATACACTGCACGGCCCAACTCATCCAGGGTGTTGCCCACGGTGTAGTCCTGACCGTCGATGTTCAAGAGTGGCGCGGCGACGTCGCTGGGCATTTCATCCTTGAGCAACTCGCGCTCTTGCTCATTGGCGCGGTACTCGATGGTCTGGTTTAGGCGCAGGCTGGTGTCCTGGTCGGCAGCAAATACCGTAGGGGTTATGGACAGCAGTAGGAAAAAGGGCAAAACGTGGAGCGTGAGGGATCGCTTGCAGTAGGGCTGGGGCATTACCGGGCTCTCGGGATCGCTTCAAAACGCCCAAAGCAAGTGCCTGGGGGCAGGCACTTGCTTAGGTGGTGCTACAACAGGTTCAACCGGCGATTACTTGGCGACACCACCGAAGGCGGTGTCGTAGTTGCGATCGGAGAACTTGGCGATACCGGCCAGCGACGCGGTGGAGCCTGCGCCGAAGAAGCTGCCTTGGGTGGTGCCGGTTGACAGGCTTGCGTTACTCACGGCGTCACGCGCTCGTGCAGTACCGGCGAAGCTGGCATCGGCAGTGTTGATGTTGGCCGACAACTGGACTTTCAGGGCGCTGTTGCTCAACGAGCCGGTCAGGGTTGGTGCCGCTGTACCGAAGGAAGCGGTCAGGTCGCCGGACAGTACGTTAGCGCCGGAGTAATTGTTAATGCCCTGTACCGCATAGGTCACGTTGGCAGTTGGCAGTACGCGGCCAGTGGTGTCGCCGGAGTAGTACACAACACGGGTTGGGTCATTGTTGGCGCCGGTTTGCGACCACTCGCCGTAGTACACCTGTTGGTTGGCGACTTGTTTGAAGTCAAAGTTGCCCAGTGTGGAGTGGGAAGCCGGCATCATCGCGGTAGTAATGGTGGATACACCATTTGCGTCGTTGGCAGCCATGCCTTTCAAGCCGCTGAAGGCAACTTTTGTACCGTTGTAAAACGCTTTTACGCCAATGGCAGGCTGACCCGCCGAGCCAGGGTGGTTCGTAGAGCCGGTGCCACTGGAACCGTCAACAACGATGGTGCCATCGTAACTTTGACCAGAAGAAGTGGCTGCTTGAGCAACGCCAGCCAGACCCAGAAGTGCCACTGCCAATACTGTGTGTTTGAAAGATTTCATTTCATCATCCATTGAGTGATTTAAATTAAGTCAACACGTCAAGCATTTGCCGATTGCTTCTTTAGCCTCCCATGTCACACCTCGCAAGTTGGAACGTAGTGATAAAATGATTTCAATAGAAACTTATGTTCATTTAACAACCCCGCCGAAAGCGGTGTCGTAATCACGATTCGTAAATTTGGCGATACCGGCCAGCGATGCATTGGTGCCGGCACCGAAGAAGCTCCCCTTGGTGATGTATACGTTGGACATTTAATTCAGGCGTTACTGTCTCTGGTTTGCTGAGCCTTGAAATTTAAAAAGTGGTAGTAAATGCAAGTTTTAATGTGCGGCCGGGTGCGGGCATGGCCGAACGCGTCATCGGGTCGATATAGTAGAGGTTGCTCAAGTTAGTGCCCGTCAGCTCGATGGAGGCATCATCGGTCAACTTGTAGTTTACATAAGCATCATAAGTGACGATTTTGTCCCATGACATGGGCGTGTTGATGTAGTAACTGACCATGGCGCTGTTTGGGTAATTGCTGTTGAACTTGCTCTCGTGCTGACGGTAATAAATCGCGCGGCCACCGATCTCTAGTTTACGGTCGAGGAAACGTGCACCCAATCCAAGGTTGGCTGACCACTCGGGCTGAGACATGCTCACCAAGTAACCGCCCACAAAGCCATCATCCACGCAGTCAGGGGTACTGCCATCGGTGCTGATGGATAGGGCTGAATCTTCATCACAGACTTTATTTTTCAGGACATGGGCGAGGCTGAAATCGGTGAAAAAGCGCCCGCTATCG
Source organism: Pseudomonas sp. WS 5412 (assembly GCF_012985615.1). Lineage (NCBI taxonomy): Bacteria > Pseudomonadati > Pseudomonadota > Gammaproteobacteria > Pseudomonadales > Pseudomonadaceae > Pseudomonas > Pseudomonas sp. WS 5412. Next base: position 11,737 of record NZ_JAARMB010000023.1, on the reverse strand, counting down.
TAGCGACCTTGAAACTCCACGCCGGAGGTCATCTGTTTTTCCAGGTTACTGAAGCGCAGTTGGGGGCTGCGTTCAATCACGTTCTTCGTGGTGTTGTTGTAATAGGTCAATTTGACGTCGGCGCTCTCACTACCACCCCACCCGGCAAGGTTATGAATGTAAGCGACTTCGTAGTTATAGGCGTGCTCCGGCTCAAGTCCCCAAGGGTTTGTAGACGACGAGAATCCTATGGTGCTTTCAAACATGCTTGGGTAGCGGATGGCTTCACTGTAGCGAAGATAAACTCGACCATTTTCCGAGGTGTAAAAGGTCACTGATAAATTTGGCACCCAGCCGCTGTCTTTCTGATGTTTGGCACTGATATCTTTTTGCTCGGTAATATAATTGTCGTCTGCCGTGCACTGAATAATATTTTCCCCAGCGTTCACACCATTAATACACGGATTGTTATCGCGTGAATAACGACCTTTTCCATCATGTGCCCAGTTAACAAGGTGTTTGGTATCTTGAATACGCTTCGTATCTCGTTTGATCCGTTCTACATCCTCTAAACGCTCTTCATCCGTCATACCGAAGCCATCCCAAAACTGGCTCTCGTACGCTATTTTTTCATCAATCAATACTTTCAATTCGTGGTCTGTCAGCGTTTTTTGAGTGACGTAAGACACTCGCCGACCGGTTGGTACGTCTTGCGTTATTGTCCCTGTCTTGTCTTGGTCGCCTTTGAGATAGTCATCAAATGCCCAATACGATGAATAACGCATCCCGGCGTTGAATCGGGCAAATGTGACGGGTCTCCAATCGAAGTTGAAGTTGTACTCTTTTTCCACCCGGCGTCCGGCGCGGGGATACATGCGCAATGTGTCGCCGATGATGGGGTCTTGATAGTTATCGTTCGAGCCCAGCTTTTCATGTTGGTAGCTGCCGCCGAGGGTCAGGTCGAGGCTGTCGAGCAGCTTGAGTTTGTTGCTTGCAGTCAAACCGACGCGGTCATGCTGGGCATTGGCTACGGCCGTGTTCCGGTACACTCGATCATCTTCGGTGGTCTGATTGGGTACACCGCCGCTGCTGTAAGTATCGCTGCGGGTATTGGTTGCCCAGAGGTTGGAATAGAAGTCCACCCATGGGTTGCCCTCAGGCTTGAGATTGTATTCCAGGTTGTAGGCTTTGCTTTGTACATGACTCAAGGGCCACTGCGGTACGCCGTAAGTGGCTGCGTCATAGAGGTCCTGGGGCCTGAAGAACGAGATGCGCGATGGCATGATTTCGCCATATAGCGCATCCGTATCGCGGTAGCCGAACTCCAGGGATTGGCCTTCATCGATCTTGAGTTTGGCCTTGCCCAGCCAGGACTCCATCTTGCTGGAAGTGTTGGGTACCTCATCGCCCGGCTTGTAGATATTTGCCAGGTTGGGGATGTAGTCAAATTGGCCGTTGATCTGTTTACCGGTGGAGTAAAAGTCGGTCTTGTTCTTGCCTGCGTAGTGGTTGCCCTTTTCCCGGAAGGCGTAGGCCGCCAACAGTTCGAATTTCTCCTGACGTGTGCCCAAGGCTAAACGATAGGCAGAATCATCGCTGGACAGGAGTTTGTTGTTACTGCTCGTGCGCGGATGTTTGTACAGCGAAGGATCGTAGTAAGAGTGGAGGGGAATGTGCTGATAGTCGGGACTGCGCGTCTGCCCGGTCAGCAGCGTCGGCAGCTTGGGCGACACCGAATTGTTGCTGCCTTCGATCTTGAGTTCGCCACCGAACGCCTGGTCTTCCTTGAGTATGTCGTCGACGTTCAGGGTGCTGGCTACCACTGCCCCCCCGACGCCGCTGTAGACGTTACGCTCCAGGTTCGGGCCCTTGAGCACCTTGATGCTGCCGATCAAGTTGGGGTCGATGTAATTACGGTTGTTGGCGCCCATGTAGCCGCGATAAGCGGTGATTGCCTGCTCGGTGCCGTCGATGGTCACCGGCACGCGGCCGGGGCCCTGGATGCCGCGGATGTTTGGGTCCAGTGCGCCGCTGTTGCGCGAGTCGCCGCTGTACACGTTGAGCATGCCCTTGAACATATCGGCGGGGGCCGCGCCTTTGTAGCGTTCGATCTGCTCCTTGCCGGCATACACCGAGGAGATGTCCTGGTCGTAGATATCGTTGTAGCCCTTCTCGTCCCGGGACTGCTTGCCTTCCATGCCCATGATGTACGTCGGATGCAGGTCGCCGGCCTGGATGCCCGCCGAGTTCGGCATCGATTGCACTTGGATGATCGGGCGTTCGGCAGAGCCGGTGAGGCTGTAGCTGACCCCTTGGTTGGCCAGCAGCGTTTGCAGTGCGGCATCCAGGGAGAGGCGACCCTTGACTGGGTTACCGTAGCTTTTGGTGAGGTCGTTACTGCCCAGGTAGAGCTCGACACCGGCTTGACGCGCCAACAGCACCAAGGCTTCGTCCAGCGCCAGGGTGGGTACGTTGAACGTGTATAGGTCAGTGGCCGGGGCGTGGTTTGCACTGGCGGCTGGTGCCGCCAGCACCGCGCTGATGGTCGCGGCATCGGCGACCAGCGCAATGACGGCCAACTGGATCCCCAGGCTCAGCCGGGTACGTTTTGTTCCCTGGCGTTTTTTGTTGTTCTCTTGCGTCTGCAAAACCGGCCTCACTAAAGTAAATAAGATTTATTCACATGTAGTAGAAACGGCCCAGCTGCAAAAACGCGATAGATCGTTATGATCTATGTATGTAGTTTTTTATCCGATTTAGAAACTTACGCTGCCTGAGGTTACTCAGTAGATCAGCGTCAGCCCTGGCAGGTCGACCATGCGCCCGTGGACTTGCGCCACCAGGTGTTCAAGCGCGTCGTCCAGGTTATCCAGGCGCATCACCGCGCTGACCCGGGCGTTGCGCAGCGCCTCGCCCTTGACCAGCACCAGCCCGGGTCGGTAACGGTTGATGCGGGCGGCGACATCGGCAAGGGACTCGCGCTGGAATACCAGCCGGCCTTCCTGCCAACTGGCCAGTTCCTCGGGGTTGGTGTTCAGCGGCACCAGGCCCGTTTTGGGGCTGAAGCGCAGGCTGTTACCCTGCTCCAGCAGCGCGGAGCCGGTGGCCTCATCGCGCCCGTGCGGGGTCAGGTTGACCTCGACCCGGTGTTGCAGCACACCCACCCAGCCTTCGCGATCCTTGCCCACACCGACCAGATAACGCGTGCCTCGCGCGGTGATATCGGCCCCGGGCGCTTGTACGGTGAAGGGCCGCCGCTCCTGTTCATTCATTGGCGCAGGGGTGAAGACCGCCTCGCCCTGGCTCAGGCGCACCCGCCGGGTCTGATCGTCGTAGACCAGGCTCAGGATACTGTGGCTACCCAATTCCACCTGGCTGCCATCGGCCAGGGTGATCTGGCGCACTTCGCCAAAACCGGTGTGATAGTCGCTGTTCAGGGCTTGTAGCCAGAAGGGTGGGGCCAGCAGCATCCAGCAGCCCAACACCAGTGCAGCCACGGCGCTGCCGCCGACCACCGGCATGCGCAACCAGGCAGACCGCGGCGGGCGCTGGGGTTTTACATAACCGGGGCGTTGCTTGAGCTGGGCGGTAGCCTGCCATGCACGATTGGCGCGCTCGGCGGCGGCGGCGTGCAACGGGTCGGCGGCCAGCCAGCGCTGAAAAGCCTCGAGTTCACGTGCCGAAAGCTGTCCTTGGCGATGGCGCATCACCCAGTCGGCAGCTTTGCGCTCTACCGGGTCGATAGTCTGTGGGGAGGCGTTCACGGTTCGGTCTATTTACCTTTTGGCTCTTTGTCGTACACAAGGCTCAGCCCTCTTGGCCCGGCTCAAGCGCCCGGCCAATCCTGGCCAGGGCCATGGCCATGTGTTTTTGTACAGAGCTTGTGGATATCCGTAAATAGCGCGCGGTCTCTTTGTGCGTCATGCCCTCCACCCGGCACAGCATGAACACATCGCGGGTACGCGGTGGCATGCGCTCCAGCAGGCTTTCCAGGTGCTCCAGTTCCAACGCGCCGAGGGCCTGTTCTTCAGGGCAACTGGTTTCGTCGACCAGGGTGGCGAAGAAGGCGCTGGGGTCGTTGTCGTAACGCTTTTCACCATAGCGGCGGTGATGGTCGATCATCAGGTTGTGCGCTACCCGAAACAGATAGGAGGGCGCGCACAGCACGCGCTCCAGGCTCTCCAACTGGGCGATGCGCAGGAAAGTGTCCTGCACCAGGTCCGAGGCCAGGCTTGGGGAGCACTTTTTGCGCAACAGATAACGATGCAACGCGGGTGCATGTTGAGTGAACAGTTTTTCCAGCACGGCGGCACTTTCCTATGCTCGGGCAGAACCGGGGAGGGCGAGTATAATGAGAGTCTTTCTCATTAATCCAGCAAAACCCCATGCCGACTTTTCCACAGGCAAAAAAACACCCCGGCTGTGCAGGCTTCTTAAAGCACTGCACAAGACCGGGGTGTTCGTTACAGCAGGCTGTAGGCCTTTGCGGATCAGCCGTTCTGGCGGATACCGGCTACCAGCCATGGCTGGTTTTCGCCCTGTGGACGTTCCATGTTCCAGCTTTCGCTGAACACTTCGCCCTGGTCGAAGCGCGAGGTCTTCGACACACCGCTGAAGGTCAGGGTGGCGATGGTCTTGTCGGCGCGGTCATCCACACCTTCCAGTTGTACGCGCAGGTCGTCGATATAGGTCGACTGGAAAGCGTCGCCCAACTCGGCACGTTCGCGCTTGAGGAACTCCAGCAGTTGCGGGGTCACGAACTCGGCGATCTTGTCCATTTCGTTGGCGTCCCAGTGTTGCTGCAGGGACTGGAAGTGGTTGCGGGCCGCTTCGACGAAACGCTCTTCGTTGAACCAGGCTGGCGCATTGATCACCGGACGGGCGGCAGCAGCCGGTGCCGCCGAGCCGCCGAAGATCGAACCCATGGCAGGCTTTTGCTCGAACACTTCACGCTGCATCGGCGCGCCGGCTGGAGCCAGGTGCTCCTGCTGCTTGCGGCGACGGGCGGCGATAAAGCGGAAGATCACAAAGGCGATGACGGCCATGATCAGGATGTCGAAGATCTGCATGCCCTGGAAGCCGCCGCCCATGAACATGGAAGCGAGCAGGCCACCGGCAGCGATACCGGCCAGAGGGCCCAACCAGCGCGAAGCACCGCCGGCCTTGGCAGCAGCGCCTGCGGCACCGGCTGCACCTGCGGTGGCAGCCGCTCCGCCCATGCCGCCAGCGGCTGGGGCCATTTGGCTGGTCTGGTGGCTCGGCGCTGCGCCGGAGCTTTTACCGCCACCGAAGCGTTTGGCGTTGGCGTCGAGGCTCATCGTCAGGCCGATGCACAACGCCATGGCGATGCTAAGAAAACGTTTCATAAAGGGAATTCCCATTTGTGGATTGCACGCGCGCCATGTTGCACAGGTGTAGAGGCAGTGGCTAGCGGCATAATGTTTCGGGCTTTTGCGTAAGACCTATTCGGAATGGTCTGTAGGACTAATTACAGATATTGGCCCGTACGTGTGAAAAACAAGGGCAAGGCGACCCATTACACCGAGGCAGAGCGTCCGGTCGTTCCCACGCAGAGCGTGGGAACGCTCAGTCAGACCGCTTCGAGCTTGGCGTAACCCATCATCAACCACTTGCTGCCTTCGGCGAAGTTCACCTGCACTCGGGCCTGGGCCCCGGCGCCTTCGAAGTTGAGGATCACCCCTTCGCCAAAGATCGCATGCCTGACCTGCTGGCCAAGGCTGAACGGGGTCTCGGGAATTTCCGAACCGGCAAACATGCTGCTGGAGTTCTGCTGCTGGCCGCCGCCAAACGGCCGGCTGACGCTATTGGACAAGCGCACTTCCTGAATCAGCCCTTTCGGCACTTCCCGTACGAAACGCGAGACCTTGTTGTAGGTTTCGCTGCCATACAGGCGCCGTGTCTCGGCGTAGGTCATCACCAGGTTCTGCATCGCCCGGGTAATACCCACGTAGGCCAGGCGGCGTTCTTCCTCAAGGCGGCCGGGCTCTTCCAGGCTCATCTTGTGCGGGAACAGGCCTTCTTCCATGCCCACCAGGAACACGTAGGGGAATTCCAGGCCCTTGGCACTGTGCAGGGTCATCAACTGCACGCTGTCTTCGTGCTCGTCGGCCTGGGTATCGCCCGCTTCCAGGGAGGCATGGCCGAGGAACGCCGCCAATGGCGACAGGTCGGCATCTTCCTCACTGTTCTCGAACGCGCGGGCGGCGCTGACCAGTTCCTCAAGGTTTTCTACCCGGGCCTGGCCTTTCTCGCCTTTTTCCGCTTCGTGATAAGCGATCAGGCCGGACTGTTCGATCACGGTCTGGGTCATCAGGTGCAGCGGCATTTCCAGGCACTTGGCGGCGAGGCTGTCGATCAACTCGACAAACCCACCCAAAGCCCCGGCAGCGCGGCCGGTCAGGCCTTTATTGGCGATCAGCAGGCGCATGGCCTCCCACATCGACACATCGCTGTGACGCGCATGCTCGCGGATCGCCTCGACGGTTTTCTCGCCGATGCCCCGTGCCGGTACGTTGATCACCCGCTCTAGCGCTGCATCGTTGCCGCGGCCTTCCAGCAAACGCAGGTAGGCCATGGCGTTCTTGATTTCCGCACGCTCGAAGAAGCGTTGGCCGCCATAGATGCGATACGGGATGCGCTCGCGCAGCAAGGCTTCTTCCAACACCCGCGATTGGGCGTTGGAACGGTACAAAATAGCGATATCGCTGCGGGCCAGCCCGGTTTTCAGGGCGCTTTCAATGGTTTCGACCACATAGCGCGCTTCGTCGTGCTCGTTGAAGGCGGCGTAGAGGTTGATCGCCTCGCCTTCGCCGCCATCGGTCCACAACTCCTTGCCCAGGCGCCCGGTGTTATTGGCGATCAAGGCGTTGGCGGCCTTGAGGATCCCGGCGGTGGAGCGATAGTTCTGCTCCAGGCGAATAGTCTCGGCGTCGGGGAAGTCGTCGGAGTACTGGTAGATGTTCTCGATTTTCGCGCCGCGCCAGCCGTAGATCGACTGGTCGTCGTCGCCCACCACCATCAGGCTGTCGCCGCCCTTGGCCAGCAGGCGCAACCAGGCGTACTGCACGGCGTTGGTGTCCTGGAACTCGTCCACCAGGATGTGCCGGAAGCGCTTCTGGTAGTGCGCGAGCAAACCGGGGTTGTCACGCCACAGGTCGAGGGCGCGCAGCAGCAGTTCGGAGAAGTCGATGACGCCGGCTCGCTGGCAGGCCACTTCATAGGCTTCATAAATGCTGCGCATGGTGGCCAGGAACAGGTCGCCACTGGCCTGGATATGTTGCGGGCGCAGGCCTTCGTCTTTCTGGCCGTTGATAAACCACTGGGCCTGGCGGACCGGCCAGCGTTGTTCATCCAGGCCCAACTCGCGGATTACCCGCTTGACCAGGCGTTGCTGGTCATCGCTGTCGAGAATCTGGAAGGTCTGGGCCAGGCCCGCCTCCTGCCAGTGGGCCCGCAACAGGCGGTGCGCCAGGCCGTGGAAGGTGCCGACCCACATCCCGGCCGGGCTAATGCCCATCAACTGCTCGATGCGGTGGCGCATCTCGGCAGCGGCCTTGTTGGTGAAGGTCACCGACAGGATCGAATGCGGGGACGCGTTCTCGACCTGGATCAACCAGGCGATACGGTGCACCAGCACGCGGGTTTTACCGGAGCCAGCACCGGCCAGGACCAACTGACGGCCAACGGGGGCTGCTACGGCCTGGCGTTGGGCATCGTTGAGGGAGTTCAGCAAAAGGGAGAGATCATCGCGCATCGGCGCATTCTAGGGTGCCGGGGGAAGGGGGGCAAATCCCATTGCCGGGTGGTCGCTACAAAAAAACCGCCGGCGCTGTTCAATCGGTAAATATTCCAGCCACGGTGATGACTGGTAAGTCATCGTCTGTAGCCCGCGCCCTGTCTTGTTCAGCCCCTCTGGGTCCATGGTTTGCGGGGGTTTATTCGCGGATTTTTATGATCCAGAGCAGTTTGGTCTGCCCGTCTGCTTGTGTATGCTCCGTCGACGTTTCGGGCTCACCATTATAAGAACACTGCCTATGACCCTCAGCACTGACTTGCCCGGCCCTTCTGTCGCGCCGGAGCAGGTTATCCGCAAGCACTACGCCATGGAGATGGCGGTCGAGCGCACGCGTCTGTTGTACCAGGGGTCGTTGCTGCCCACGTTATTGATGCTGATTAACGGTCTGGTCTGCGCCTGGTTGCTCTGGAGCCCGCAGCGTTATGTGCTGGTCGGCAGTTGGCTGGTGTGGTTGCTGGCCCTGGTGGCGATGCGCGTGATCCAGGTGGCGGCCTTCGACAGCGCCTTGCCCAGCCGACAGGCTCAGCCGGTCTGGCGGCGGATGTTCATGCTCGGTTCGGCGGCCAGTGGCCTGACCCTGGCGAGTGCGGCCATTGCCCTGGTGCCGTTGGATAGCTTCGTGCAGCAGGCCTGGGTCTTTGGCCTGATTGGCGCGGCCACTTTATCGGCCAGCGTGGCCTACGCCGTGAGTTTGCCGGCGTTTTTGTCGTTTGCCTTGCCCTGCCTGGTGCCCACCATCCTCTATCTATTCTGCAGCGGCGAACCGCAACTGCAGGGTTGGAGTTACCTGGGCCTGATCCTGCTGGCATCCCTGAGCCTGGTGGCATGGCAGGTCAACCGCCTGATCCAGCGCGGTTTGCTTAGGCGCTTCCAGAACCAGGCCCTGATCGAGCACTTGCAACAGGCGCGTCAGCGTAGCGAGCAGTTGAATCAGGACCTGGTGCGCGAGGTCGAGCAGCGCCGCCAGATCGAGCAGGAACTGCGCGAGGCCCAGGTCGGCCTGCAACAGCGCGTCGAACAGCGCAGCCAGCAATTGGACGCCGCCAGCCTGGCCCTGAGCAAAAGCGAGGCGCGCCTGGCCATGGCGTTGCAGGCCAGTGAGCTGGGCTTGTGGGACTGGAACCTGCAAACCGATGAAGTCCACCACACCCAACTCAAGGAGTTGTTCGGCCTGGAGCCGGAATACGTCACGGCGATGCTGCGCGACCTCAAGCCACGCCTGCACCCGGACGACTTGCCGCTGCTCAAGTACGCGCTGGTGGAGCACTTGAAAGGGCGCAGCGAGGACTATCAGGTGGAGTACCGCGTACGCCATGGCGACGGGCGCTGGGTGTGGATCGAGGACCGTGGGCGCGCCGTAGAGCGCACGGCCAGCGGGCGCGTGACGCGCATGCTCGGTACCCGGCGCGATATCAGCGCCGGCAAGGCGGTGGAAGAGCAGTTACGGCTGGCGTCCACGGTGTTCGAGGCGGCCAGCGAAGGCATCGTGATCCTGGACCCGGAGTACGTGTTGATTGCGATCAACCAAGCCTTCAGCCGTGTCACCGGCTTTGATATCGACGACATGCTGGGGCGCAATGTCGTGGAGTTGCCGTGCAGCCGCGACGCTCGCCGGCACTTCCCGGTGATTCGCCAGGCCTTGTTGAACCATGGCAGTTGGCAGGGTGAACTGGTAGAAGCGCGCAAGAACGGCGAGCTGTACCCGCAATGGCTGCAATTGAGCGTGGTGCGCGATGTTCGGGGAAATGTCAGTCATATCGTGGGCTTCTTCGCCGATTTGTCCGCCCGTCGCGAGTCCGAGGAGCGCATGCGCTACCTCACCCATTACGACGAACTGACGGGTCTGGCCAACCGTTCGCTGTTCCGCGAGCGCCTTCGTGAGGCCCATCAACGGGTGCGTCAAGGCGGCCGCAGCCTGGCGTTGCTGCATATCAACCTGGACCGCTTCAAGCTGCTCAATGACAGCCTGGGCCACGAAATTGCCGACCAATTGCTGCAAAAAATGGCCCGGCGCCTGATCAATGCCTTGCCGGAAGCCGACACCATTGCGCGACTGTCTGGCGACGAATTCGCGGTGTTGTTCGACGCCTATGGCAGCCTGTCGAGCCTGGCGCGGGTGGCCACCCGACTCTTGGCCAAACTGCGGGTGCCGGTGGCGGTGGAGGGGCATGAGTTGGTGGTCAGCGCTTCAATCGGTGTCAGCCTGTTACCGGATAACGCGCGGGAAATTTCCGCATTGGTCAGCCAGTCAAACATGGCCATGCAACACGCCAAGCACCTGGGCGGCAATAACTTCCAGTTCTACACCGACAGCTTGCAGGCCAGCACCCTTGAGCGTTTGCAGCTGGAAAACCAGTTGCGCAAAGCCATTGATGAGCGCCAGTTGAAGGTGTTCTACCAACCCAAGCTGTGCCTGGCCACCGGCAAGATGAACGCCGCCGAGGCGCTGGTGCGCTGGGACCATCCGCAGTGGGGCAGCGTGCCGCCGGGTGATTTTATCGGGCTGGCGGAAGAGACCGGGTTGATCGTGCCATTGGGCGAGTTTGTATTGCGCCAGGCCTGCTGGCAGGCCTGTGAATGGCAGCGTCAGGGCCTGGCGCCGATCCGCGTGTCGGTCAACCTGTCGGTGCACCAGTTGCGCCAGGGCAAGTTGGTCAGCCTGGTACGCCAGGTGCTGGACGAAACCGGGTTGGCCCCGCAGTACCTGGAGTTGGAGCTGACTGAAAGTCAGTTGCTCGACAGTGTCGAGCACATCATCGCCACCTTCCAGCAACTGCGCGATCTGGGGGTGAAGCTGGCCATCGACGACTTTGGCACCGGCTATTCGTCCCTCAGTTATCTCAAGCGCATCCCGGTGGATTACGTGAAGATCGACCAGACCTTTATCCGCGGCCTGGGCCAGGGGCGTGAAGACTTGGCGATTACCCGGGCCATCATTGCCATGGCCCATGGGTTGTCGCTCAAGGTGGTGGCCGAAGGTGTGGAAGATCAGCAGCAGCTGGATTTCCTGCGCGCTGAAAACTGCGATGAGGTGCAGGGCTATTTGATCAGCCGGCCGATCGAGGCCGAAGGACTGGCGGATTTGTTACGGAAAAATGCAGATTTTCCTGACGGCTAGCCAGGCGCCATCGGGTGCTACATCGCACTTGCCCGCTGATTCAGGGGGCAGTAGGGCGATTTAGTGATGCATCGAGCGGGCAAATCAGCAATTCTTGTAGTATAACTACAAGCTTGCTACATCCCTGGCGTCTGCCAATAACAAGAGTCCTGCCCTTTGAACCTGTTGCAACATATCGCCCAGTCGCGCCACCTGTTACGCAAATCGGAACTCAAGGTTGCCGATCACGTGCTGCTTGACCCTGCGGCCGTGATGCACAGTTCCATGGCTGACCTTGCCCACAGTGTGGGGATCAGCGAGCCGACCATCGTGCGCTTCTGCCGCGCCATCGGTTGCTCGGGGTTCCAGGACTTGAAGCTGAAACTGGCCCAGAGCCTGGCGGCCGGTGCCAGCTTCGGGCAGTTCGCGATTCATGAAGACGACTCCGTCGCCGACTACAGCCTGAAAATTTTCGACACCACCCTGCACACCCTGATGGAAGTGCGGGAGAAGCTCGACCCGATCGAGCTGCAAAAAGCCGTGACTGCCATGTCCCAGGCCCAGCGCGTGGAGTTCTATGGCTTTGGCGCGTCGGGTGCGGTGGCGGCGGATGCCCAGCACAAGTTCTTCCGTCTGCTGCTGACGGCGGCGGCCTACAGTGACCCGCATATGCAGGCGATGTCGGCGGTGACGTTGAAACCCACCGATGTGGCGATCTGTATTTCCCAGTCGGGCCGTTCCAAGGACTTGCTGATCACCGCCAACCTGGTGCGTGAAAGCGGCGCCTCACTGATCACCTTGTGCCCGAGCCAGACGCCATTGGCGGAGCTGTCCACGGTCAACCT